>NZ_JABUEX010000122.1:0-3694 GCF_013314835.1 Syntrophothermus sp. | reverse complement strand
TATCGCCTCGTTGAGCGAGATCTCGGGCCGGGCGGGCTCCTTCGCCCAAGCCCCAGGGACCGCGCCCCCGAAAGCGAACAGAATGGCGAGCAGAAGAGCAATGATCTGCCGCAGCAAACTTCTTCCGGGCTTCAAGGTCTCCTCTCCTCTTCAAAAATGGTTAACCGCGTCAACTACCTGGCAAAAGTATACGCCCGCCCGCCTCGCCGTGTCAATCGGAATCCGGCTGTTTCTTATAACTCGCCTTCGCCCTTCCTGCGGTTAAATTCAGAACCCGTTTTTCCTCCACAAGCCGCCGGATAAGCTCGCTCAAACTCACCCCCCGCGTCCGGGCCTCCTCTATCAAAAACTTGTACTGCTTCTTCTGTCAAAAGCACCTGTGTTCGGATCATCCCTATCACCTTTGTGTTATTTCAGTATATAAGTATATACATTATAACATCACCCGGTTGCAATTAGAAATTCCACAGAACACCTAACGGTTTTTTTCGTGAAAAACTCCGCCTTTTCTTCCACGATTCTGACCATCTTTCTTAACTCGTGCGTCTTAAAACCGAATGACGAGTCAACAGAAACCGGGTTTAACCAGAATTTCGCATAAATTATAACCACGCGCCGTGCAAAAAAACGGCGCGAACCACCCAAAATAAAGGCTTTCCTCAAGAAAAAAAGAGGATATAATGATTATACCGAAATATAGCAACTACAACCCAGTAAAGGGGACTCGTGGCACACACAACCTGATTCTGCTTGTAAAACTGGCGAAGCCAAACCTGACTCACGAACAGCTTACCTTTCTGGCTGCTCTGAACACGGCAAGCATTGCAACGCGTTACCCGCAAGAGCTGGCTCAGGCACTGAAACACTACGACCGGAAGATGGCGAAGGGCTACATCAAATCGACCGAAGAGGTGATAAAATGCCTGCATCAAGATCCGAGGTCGAAAAAATAATCAGGCGTTTCCGGAGCATCCTCAAGGCAAAAGGGATTAATCCAGAACGGATAATTCTTTTCGGTTCCCATGCCAATGGCACCCCTTCAGAATACAGCGACATCGACCTTGTGGTGATTTCCCGCGATTTTTCCAGGCTCACCTTCGAAAAAAGGTGCGCGATCCTTGGTGAAGCGGTGGCAGAAACGATGGAGCCCATCGAACCTCTCGCTTACACCCCGGAGGAGTTCGAAAGGCTGCCACCGCTAAGCGTCATTGCCGCCCTGGTTCGCGACCCCGCCCGGCACATTGAACTCTAATCAAAGCAGAAGTATATTTACCGCCGACCAGCACCTGATTTGCGGTAAGCATACTTTGAACTTGCTGGCAGTGCCGCCGAATCAAGAGATTTCCGGAAAGTTATAAACCGATACCTGGACCGTCCTCTCTGGTGGAGGAGGGGTCTTCCGCAGGCGGTCAAGCTGCTTGCATGTATTCCAAATCCTTTTCCACAAAAATAAACCTTCTCTTTTCAAAGAAAACATTGGCCGTAGGCGGCAAGCCGCCTGCCGCGCACCCTGCGGACGACCGGCGTGTTGTAGAAGACTTCTTCCCAACCGGAGGGCGGAAAGGGCGGGTGGTTAACCCGGGCCTGCCTGGCCCGGGAGCCGGCCTCAAGCTGCGGGAACCGGATCGTCATTCTCCCTGGCGACTCCGGCCCTATAATGACTTTGACAAAAGGCGGATTTAAACATTATAATGTTGCTGGAGGTGATGTTGTTGCAACGCACACAAATTTACCTTCACCCCGAACAGCACCGAGCATTATTAAGGGAGGCAAGTAAAAAAGGCATCTCCTTAGCCAAACTAATCCGGGAGATAATCGCCAAACATCTGGAAGAGCAAGCCAGACCCGTAACGGCAGCTAAGGAAACATTCCTCAGGATAGTAGGAATGGGAGCAAGTGATAAAACAGATGTTTCCGCGCAGCACGATCACTATCTGGCGGAGGCGCTGAAGAGTGATAATGGTTGATACCGGAGCCTGGTACGCCATCTGCGACGCTTCAGACACAAACCATCAGCGGGCAAAAGCATTTTACGAAAAAGTGGCCGGAGTTATTCCCCTGGTAACAACCGATGCGATCCTCGCGGAAACCTGGACGTTGCTGGCCGCCCGCCTCGGCCGGCCTGCCGCCATCACTTTTTGGGAGACGCTGCGCGCGGCTGGCGTTCCTATCATCACCTTAGAAGAAGCAGATATAGAAGTCGCGTGGCAGATAATAAACGCTTTCCCTGACCAGACCTTCAGCTTTACCGACGCGACCACCTTTGCCGCCATGGAAAGATTGGGCATCGAGCAGGTTTTTACTTTCGACCGTCACTTTTTCGTTTACCGCTACGGCCCCGGGCGTAGAAAGGCTTTCAACTGCGCGCCGTAGCCCAAAGCCCCTTACCAGAGAGTTTTTCAGCCCTAAACCACCTTACCACCCCTAGCGCTCAACACCCGGCAGCACCCCTTTCGCCAGAACTTTCCGTGGACAGCATATTCTAAAGCGCCTCAGAGCGGCAGGCGTCTGCACCGGATACGGTTCTTTTCGATTACCACTATGCTTTTACAAAGAACTCCGGGGGAAATTGCCGCCAATACCTTGCGGAGATAGTAAAGCGCCTCCGCCTCACTGTAGTTGCCGCCGCGAAAAAGAATCAATCCCGGCCCCGCTGCATGCGATGATGCAAGCAATTGTGGGTAATCCAGGTCAGCCGTTACGACCACGCGTCTTTCCTTGCGCGCCCGCTCAAGTATTACAGCATCAGAAACCCGGTCAAGGCCGATTTCAAGCGCGTGAACCGCATTGTACCCATGGTTAATCAACCATCTGGCAAGTCCTGGAGAAAGGGGCATATCAATCAAAAATTTCACCGCAAAAACTCCACCGTTTCATCATCGGCTAAAAATGCTGCAAAAAGGAGAGCCTCGTTAATATCCTCGGCCTCCAGATAAGGATAGGCCTGCAGGATGCTCTCTTTTGTTTCACCCGCAGCCAGGAGTCCCAATAAACGAGAGACAGGAAAGCGAAGTCCTCTGATACAGGGCTTCCCGGTGCAAACCGTCGGGTCAACGGTAATTCGCTTGAATTTCATAAATATCACCCCCTGGAAAAGATTATAGCACCTGATTTGCACCAGGTATATTGTTTTTAATCCAGGAAACACATAAAAAAAAACATAAGAACAAGAAATAAGGACAAAAAAGGGAAGAGCCCGGATCACCCCGATCCGGGCTCTGGTATGCTGTGTCAGGGGGTGCGAATGTTAGAAGTTGATGGTTGCCTCCTGGGCATTGGCGTTCCACTGGATGTCGGCGCGGGGGGCCTGCGCCAGGAAGCGGATCGGGAGCATCGCCAGGCGGTGATCTGCGGAGCGGCGTCCATCGTGATCGCGGCGCCGTTCAGGAGCATCACGCTGCTGACGGTGGTCATCTGGAGGACGCGGCCGCCCTTGATCGCGGCGGCCTTCTTGTTGACGCCCTCCCTTGGCGACGCCCTCCCAGATGATGTTGGCCTCGCCGGTGCCCCGCTCCATCGCACAGCAACCGACTTGCTTTGCTACTTTTGGCCGCAATGCCACGACCAAAATTCCTCACGCGAAACTCCCAGTTTCCTGGCTATCGCCGCTACCAGTGGAGGAGGGTACTTCCTGGTTTCGCCGTGCTTCCGGTGAACGGTAAAGGTTTTTCCTGTACGCGTCACGCCCACCCAC
>NZ_JABUEX010000121.1:0-3731 GCF_013314835.1 Syntrophothermus sp. | reverse complement strand
ACACTGTTGACTTTTAAGCGGATTACCCCTTATAATAAGACTTGCCGATGGCGCTCCTCGATAGCTCAACGGTAGAGCATCCGGCTGTTAACCGGAGGGTTGCAGGTTCGAATCCTGCTCGGGGAGCCAAAGTTTTGGGCCTATAGCTCAGCTGGTAGAGCTACCGGCTCATAACCGGTTGGTCCCAGGTTCGAATCCTGGTAGGCCCACCATCCCAGAAACTAGGCGGTATGTTGATGCTCGAAGTTAGGACAGACTCGGGTACATGACATACGTATTTGAATGAGATTGTGGCCCCATGGTCAAGTGGTTAAGACACCGCCCTTTCAAGGCGGTAACAGGGGTTCGAATCCCCTTGGGGTCACCAACGGGCGATTAGCTCAGTGGGAGAGCACCTGCCTTACAAGCAGGGGGCCAGTGGTTCAAGTCCACTATCGCCCACCAACTAAAAATCAATAATCCTCGGGGTTTCCGAGGATTTTTTATTGGGCAACGATTAACAGACGTTGGCAAAAAATGCGGCCTTGTGTGTAGTTTTGTGTGCAGTTGGGACAACAACATTTCGGGCGTGTATGTGCAGTTTTCACCAGTCAGGGGGTCATAAGAGGTCGTAAGTTCTGAAGACCCGTTCGATCACGGCCCTCATGGCGACGAGGTCGGGATGGACGTAGTGGGCAGTTATGGTGCGGTTGGAAAGCTGTTATTCTGTTTTCATAAGATCCGACAGCCGCTCCAGGAAATCGCCCGGCGTGCCGACTCTAAAACCAAACTCTTCTCCCTTAAGCCTTAAGAAATGCTTATCAAGGCTTACCAGCCAGTCCACTCTCCCGGAGATTGCCGCTGCCAGGACGGGGGCATCATGGGTGTTTATATGCTTGGAGGCGCGGGTTATTTCTTTCTGAGTAACCTGGACCAACTGAAAAGGCAATGTCTCAAACAGCTTTTCAAACAAAGGCAGAGCGTCAGGGAGTTTCCTTTGGATATTGCGAAGCACTTCGTTTATTACGTGATCGGAGATTACTGCCGTGACCACTTCTGCTTCGGCCAGAGCAAGAAGTTTGTGAGAGCCGCCTCTCTTTGAGGCAAGAGCGGAGATTATCACGCTGCTGTCGAGAAATACCTTAATCTGCTTCGTACTCATGGTCGCCCTCTCGCAGTTCCTTCAGCAGATCCTCCAACTGGATGTTGTTCCGCTTCATTTCCTTGAGCACTGAGGATGCAAGCTTCCTAACAGTAAGGGCCTCCGGCATTGCTATTATCGCCCTGCCGGCTCTGAAAACTTCCAGAACTGTGTCCTCATCTATGTTGAGGTCCTTTCTGAATTCGGCGGGGATTGTGAATTGGCCCTTGCCCCAAACGCGAACTTTTTTTGTTTCTTGACCCGCAGGATTCATGGCGGACATCCTCCTTTCAGAATTCTGACTTCATTATAACGCTGGAACGTATTTCAATGAAGCACGATTAAAAGTAAACTGTTGCTACCGATCGAGACTTCCGCATAATTCGAAAAAAGCAGACTCAAAAAGACCAAGAACAATCATTACCGGGCCGAATATACGTAGGTGACTTCACCCTTTCACGTTTTGTTGGTTTTGGTTTTTCTCGCCTTAAAAATTCGGCAAAACGGGGGGTAAAGTCCTTTTTTATCTACGATAAATCCCCGATTTTTAGGGGTTGGTTGGTGTGCACAAGTCTCAAGTAATGGGTTATAGATCCCCAAAATGCGCGTTTCTTGACTTAATCAGGCAACTGGTAAAAGAGGTTGGACGAAGACGAAAGGAACCTGGACAGGTTTCCGGTTTAGTAACGACTGCGCTCGGGCCACTATTGGTTAATCAGCTCTCATCATCCTTGCCATAGACGCTGGACAATGAGTTTGGCAACAGGTCCGCTATCAAAAACAAGGCTGACTGGTTGTTGTTTTCATCAGCGAGTCGGCACCCCCTAATTAGTAGCGATCTTGTAGAGCAGTACAAGGTAAGCCGACTAGATACTCAGAGGGTCTGAAGACATCGGCCACGACAGTAGCGGTAGCGTCGTCGATAGCAGCAAGGAGAGAGACATAAGGCTTATCGGGTCCGAGCCAGGGGAAAGGGCTGGCATCGATCTGGACCAGTTAGCCCATCCTAGCCCGGCGAGGTCTTGAGCGATAAGATTTAGGTCTTCTCTTCTTTTTAGGAGGTCTGGAAACCGAAGGCGAGATTATCACAGATCGACAACAGGAGAGGACGAGTTGGGAGTGACCTCCTGATCAAGTTGTGATAAAATAGAGACACAGAAAAGACACAATCGAGAAAGGACAGTGGTTTTTATGCGTTTCGTAACGGTGCGCGACTTGAGACAGAAAGGTAAGGAGATATGGAGTAAACTACAGTCAGGGGAAGAAGCCGTTCTCACCCACAACGGCAGCCCTGTTGCTCTTTTAATAGGTGTGCGGGAAGAAGAACTGGAGGAAATGATGCGGATGGTGAAACGCGCCCGAGCTGAAGCCGCAGTCCGACGCTTAAGAGAGAGCGCGCGCCAGGCCGGACTGGAAAATATGAGCGTAGATGAGATCGAAGCAGAAATACTTGCGGTAAGACAGGAGCGCAGGCCGTGAAGGTAGTGCTGGATACGAACGTGCTGGTTTCAGCTCTGCTCACTCCCTACGGCCCTTCAGCGCGGGTTTTGGATGCGGTTCTTGCAGGCCTGTTGATTCTAGTGTTCGACGACCGCATCCTGCGTGAATACGAGGAAGTGCTAGGAAGAAGCCGATTTGGATTTGAACCGCGGGACGTGAAGGCGCTCCTGGACTTCTTTCGTTTAGAAGGCGTGGCGGTTGCGGCTCCGCCTTTGAACGCTGAGCTTCCGGACCCGGATGATGTGATGTTTGTGGAAGTAGCCGCAGCGGGCACAGCCGATGCTATCGTCACGGGGAATCAGAAGCATTTTCCTGCCGAAGGTTGCGGCGGCATCGCCGTAGTGTCGCCAGGGGAACTGCTGTCGCTGCTTAGAGCAACTGGTGATGGTTCTTAATCCTTGACTAGGAAGTGATGCGCTGCCTCCGGACGAACCCAAGCGGATGGACCGCCTGGTTATGCGCGCGCTGGCCGAAGATTTGATTTCCGAATCCCGCGCCGCCGAACTGCCTGGGAAGCCACTGGAGAAGTTTCTAAAGTTTCTAGATGAGATAGGCAGAAGGTAAGGCGTTATTCGCGTGCTAAAAAAGGAGCAGCTTGACAAGGGCGCTCTTGAAGTCATCTTTCATTTTGCCTGATATACGGGGCTCAGAACGGCTATCGCATTATTGACGACCACATGGTGAATCGGGTAATTCAGGGAGAACTGAGTTAGTTCTCCCTCTTCCCTTACCTGTGCTCTCCGGTCAGTTACTCCGTCATATTCCGGACAATTAACACCGTCTATCTCCGAGATTTTTAAGGGAGCAGCAACACCGTATTTAGGAAAATTAGTTTTGCTGGACGTTGCACTTGCGGAATGTGCAGGCCATGAAAGACGGCCGACAGTACATTTGCGGGTTTTGGTCAAAAGAAAAACCCCGGAGTATCAGACCTGTCAAAAAGGTCGTACTGCGGTTACAAGCTAATACTCCTTCAAAATGTCGTGATGTCCTATAGCGTGCAGGGTGAGAACGTCCTTTTCCGCCTGGTAAACGATGCGGATGTCCTTGTTAACATAGGCTTCCCAGAACGGAGTCCCTCTTATCTTGTGAACCCGCAGTGATGGGTGTT
>NZ_JABUEX010000120.1:0-3734 GCF_013314835.1 Syntrophothermus sp. | reverse complement strand
CCCCGTACTGCCATCATATGACCCAAGTTTGACACCCGAGGCTGGAAAACCCCTGTTTTCAACGGGTGAAGCTTTCGGTTTGCCACTATAAGCGGCGGGTCGTAAAACCATGCAGTGGTTCAGACAGAAGGAGAATTGCGGTAGTGTTTCTTGCTCAGGTTAGTGATCAGGCGGCCATCTTTTATTTCGCCAAGATAAGAACCATCAGGGGCATACACCTCATCACCAATAAAACGACCCACATGTTTCCCATCATAGGTCCAGAGATCGTCCCCATCTCGGTATCCAAAGCACCGACCGCCCCACGTCCATAGCCACTGAGTCATACTGCCACCTCCCTGGTTTCTGGTAAGGAGAAGTCGTTAACGCGGACTTTCCCGGTCATCAGGTTGTGGAGTAGGGACTTAAGCAGCACTTCCAAGGCCTGTTTTCTGACCTCCTCGGCCTGGAGTTTTTTGTCCACCGTTTGCAGTATGCGGGCAATTTTGCGTTGCTCGGAGAGGGGAGGAAGGGAGACTGCCAGACCCCTTACCATTGTCTTCGGTAGTCGCTGTCTTCCAGTCGTTCCCTCCATCTTGGACGCGAGCATTTCTCGGATTTCCGGCCTTCTAAGATAAAAGGCCAGAAACTCCAACAACATGGATTCTAAGGTTCGGATTGGAAAGATTTCGGTGGTTGCATATCCCCAGCCTCCGGGTAGATCTTTCACGATCCCCTGCTTCCCGTTTTCGAAACATGGAGTAATTTTCGCAAGCAGTAAGTCACCGTTTCGAATAACTACTCCGCTACGTATTTCTTCCGGCTTACATAATTCCCAATTGGTGATGTAAAGACTGTCATCAGGTACGAAGGACATAGGTATAAATGGAATAACTGCCTGTGGCGGCAGGTTGCTCCTTGTGTTACCAATGGTCGCGACTGCTTCAAGCCGTACCACCTTCCAATGTTCCGGCACCAAACCGATCTCGGTTTCCTTCAGCGGCACCCTCTCGGCCTCACCAACAGGCACGGGGCCGTAGGTGAAGAGGTGGCGCATGAGGCTCTTTTTCAGCTCCCGCGTGGCCTGGATGACCTGCTCCGTGGCCTCCTTCGCCCGTTGCACCGTACGGAGGACATGGGCGATGGCCCGCTGCTCGGGAAGAGGAGGGAGGGGAACTTGTATTTGCCAAAAGTCCCTTTTTCGAATTGCACGCCTCCGGTTTACTGCACCAGCGGCATACCGATTGTAGGCAATAATTGCAGGGGGCGTTCTCAACCAGGCATCAAGGAAATAGGGATCCGCTACCCCTTCTTTTGTCGAGAGTACAGGGTACACCGGACTAACGAGACCAGCTTCAAATTTGTCGAGGATGTGAATAGCTCCTTCCCAGATCACGTAAGGGTTGTAAACGATCTGGCCTCTGCACACCACCTTGTAATCGCTCACATCCTCTGTTGCAATTCGCTTTCCAAAACGTTCCATTTGCAGTATCAAACCATCGTTCTTTGTCAAAGACAAAATTGGTAGAGCTTCTACATTTGGGTGTTCTGATTCACATACTCGCTTAACCACTTCATTAAACACTTCCCCCAGCCTCACCAACTCCCACTCCTCGGGAAGTGGCCCTAGCTCCGTCATCTTGAATCCTTCGGGCGGGTCGGTGGCAGGCTCGACCGAGGACCTCACCATCTCAACCATGGGCGATCCCTCCCAGGCCCAGGGCTTTCAGAATGTCGTCCAGCTCCCGGTCAACAGCCGCCCGTTCCTCTTCCGCCTCTTGCAGCTGCACCAGGGCCTCCTCCAATGGAAGCACCTCTTCTCCGCCGTTCTGGGCTACATAGCGGCTGGGCGAGAGGTTGTAGTCGTTGCCTGCGGCCTTTTTGTTGGTGATTACGGCCGAAAGCCCTTCCTCCGCCGCCCAGTTGCGATAGACGGCGGCGATACGCTCCACGTGCTCGTCCGCCAGGTAGTTCTTCGGGCGGCCCTTGGCAAAGAGCTTCGAGGCGTTTATGAGCAGGATCTCCCCCGGGTGCCGCTTGGCCTTGTTGACCACCAGGATAATCCCGGGGGCCGTCGTGTTGTAGAAGAGGTTCTCAGGCAGGAGGATGACACATTCCACCAAGTCGCGCTCTATAAAGGCCTTACGGATGTCCCGCTCCCGATTTGCCCCCTGATTACCGCTACCTCGTGACGCGGCTCCGGTGTCGAGCACCACCGCCATCCTGCCATGTGTATTCAAGGAGGCATACATATGCTGTATCCAACCCC
Source organism: Syntrophothermus sp. (assembly GCF_013314835.1). Lineage (NCBI taxonomy): Bacteria > Bacillati > Bacillota > Clostridia > Eubacteriales > Syntrophomonadaceae > Syntrophothermus > Syntrophothermus sp. Next base: position 1,486 of record NZ_JABUEX010000120.1, on the reverse strand, counting down.
AGTCCGCACTGGATGATGGCGGGAACCCTAATTGGAATCGCTCATAAGGGTCATGTTCGTATGCCTCGGTGGGAAACTTCTGATTCCACATTGGGTTGGCAGTGACTAGATCGAATTGCTTAAGTCGACCGTCGCTTTCAGTGAAAGCTGGCCTACGCATAGTATCGCCTATCATGATCTCGGCCTCCATCTCGTGGATGAAGGCATTCATCCGTGCCATAGCGAAGGTGGCCGGATTTATTTCCTGGCCATAAACGCTAAGTGGAGCAAGATTAGTTGGCAACTTTGACCGGCCATTATGTTTTACGCCATGGGTCTCTAAGAGCCGCAGGTGACATTTGATGAGCAACCCCCCTGATCCACAGCACGGGTCGTAAACTGTCATGCCTGGTTCCGGTTCCAAGATGCGCGCCATTAAGACCGCTACTTCTCGGGGAGTATAGAATTCGCCAGCGCTCTGTCCCTGGCCTTCGGCGAATTTCCGCAGAAGATACTCATAAGCCCGTCCCAGGATGTCGGGCTCCACATCATTCAGGCCGAGACGGTATTTGCTCAGGACTTGTATCAGTTCAGCTAGTGGAGCATCGTCAATGATCCTCTGGCCAGCAGTAGTGGCGTTAAAGTCCATCACATCTATGACGCCTTGTAGTTTCGGGTTCTCGCGTGCCACGGCCCGGGTTGCATCGGTCAGGTACTGTCCCAGCCCTATTGTTTTCTCTCTAATTGCCTGCCAGCGAGCCTGAGGTGGTATATAAAAGCGGATCAGCGGTTGGCCTTTCTGGTGGGCCTGCTCCACTAACTGCCACGCCGTTTCTATACTGCCGAATTCCTCTGCCAGCTGCCTGACTTCGTCTTCAAAGACATCCGACAAGCGCTTTAAGAAAACCAGTGGTAGGATATAATCCTTGAACTTTGGAGCGTCCACCGGCCCGCGTATCTTGCAGGCTGCCTCCCAGAGCCAGTTTTCAAGGGTTGGTAAATCTAACGTATATCCAGCCATGCGTAGTCTCCTCGTTTGAGCAATCCTTCAAAAGCTCTGCTCATATCTTCTTCTGCTGCTTCGCCTTTCATATTGAGCAGTTCTACTTTCTGTTGCACCAGCCACTCCGTCACCTCAAAGTGCTCCGCCAGTTCCCAGGAACTCCTCAGCCCCAGTTTATATACCGCCCTGGCAAGTTCGTCATCAGGTATGAGGAAGTTCGCTGCCCATTCGACTGCCTTCCGTTCGTCCTGGGAGGTTATGACCCTTGGCCCACAGCTCATGTAGGCTGTGAGTACTGTTCCGCGTGGTGAGGTTGCGTCATGTCCGCATTCCTCACCCAGGACTGTATTGTGCAGGGCTTGGTCATGTTCCAGGTCCTTGTCCAACAGAATTACGCCTGAATTGAGCCTCCGGTCGAAGTAGTACACACCATACGCCTGGTAAGCATCCCTCGGGAAATGTACATAGCTAAGGACGATGCCGTTATCAGCAACGTAGTCAAGC
>NZ_JABUEX010000029.1:0-33971 GCF_013314835.1 Syntrophothermus sp. | reverse complement strand
ACTTCTTGTACTAGTTGGTTGTTATCGTTCTGTGATATTGTCACCTTGTAATGGTTGGATTCTGTGTCAAGATTCAGACTGTCTATCTCCTCTAACCCTATCTTCAGTAACACTGCCGTCGTCTGCTGCACTGGGCGCTGTACCCGCTCTTCCAATTCTTCGAAGTTTCCCGCCGTTCTAAATACCTGAGACTTTTGCACACTGACCAGTCCCTAAAAATCGGGGAATTATCATAGATAAAAAAGGACTTCACCCCCCGTTTTGCCGAATTCTTAAGGTGACAAAAACCCAAAACCAACAAAACAGGAAAGGGTGAAGTCACCTATGAATATTCGGCAAGGAATCGCTTTTTCCTTCGAAGATGCACTAAAAATGCAACCAAAATCCAGGCTTGAGATGATCCTTTACACCCTCGATTTGGAACCTGTTCTCAGCAAGCTAAAAGAACCGGGAAAAACGAACCTAGGACCAAAAGGTTATCCTTATTACGCCCTACTCAATGCTTTAATCGCCATGCGGCTTGAAAACATGAAGAGTTTTACCCAATTGGTAGAGCGGCTGACCTATGACCCTTATCTCAGATACATCTGCGGTTTCGAACCGTTTGGAAACGTTCCCAGCGTATCGACTTTCAGCCGTTTCTACGCCCGGCTAGCCAGGATTGGAGCTCTTGAGGTTCTTTTTAATTCCCTGGTTGAAAAAGCCGAAAAGATGGGTTTAATCGATACATCAGCCGTAGCCATAGACTCGACTAAACTCGAGGCTTACGAGAAACCAGTGCCCAAGAAAAACATAAACCAAGATGGCAGAAGCGCTGACTGGGGCATCAAAAGCGATACCAACGGCAACCCGGTTAAGTGGTTAGGATACAGGCTTCACGCTGTCTGTGAAGTCGGGTCGGGGCTGCCGCTGGCTCTTCATGTAACCCCGGCCAGTACCCACGACAAGGAAGCGGTAAAAATCCTGCTTGAAAAGTGTCACAAGAACATAGAGAATAAGCCCCGTTACTATGTCATGGATGCGGCGTACGATGACAGAGAAATCTATGACCTGGTACATAAAGAATACCACGCTCAAGCTATTATCCCGCTTAACTGGCGCAACGCCAAACAGCCCAAAGCCGGGTTTGACTGGGACGGAACTCCTGTATGTTCAGCCGGTTACCGCATGGTTTACTGGGGTTCAAGCGGCGGCAAAAACAAGTTCCGCTGCCCCCACATACTGGGCAAATGCGACTGTCCCTTCGGATCCGCCTGGTGCTCGGAAAGCAACTACGGCTTGGTGGTAAAGACATCCGTGAAGCAGGATCCGAGATTGTTCACCGTTCCTCACCGGGGTACGAAAAACTGGAACAAGTTGTACAACCTGAGAACGTTCAGTGAACGTTGCTTTGCCCGGTTCAAAGAGAACCTCGGGCTAGAAACCGGATTAAAGCTGGGTAAATACGATAAAGTCAAGGCGCATGCTTATCTTTGTGCCATAACCATGTACGCAGCCGTAATCGCGGTCAACCAGCGGTACCAAAACCAAGAGAAATTAGCAGTCTAGCTGGTCTAGGATAACCCACTTACTCTAATAAAATAAACATAGATAGCCACTACAAGCACCGAAGGGAGGAGTATGCCTTTTTTGACAATGCCTGATTAGAATAAATGGAGCCTACTGTTTCTTTGTGACAATAACTGGTAATGATCCTACCGGTAACGATTGTTCCCGGTTTGTTTGAGTTCAGTTTTTCGAATTGTGCAAAAGTCTCAAGTGTCACATTCCATTTACAATGACCAAAAGCTGATGGAATTGCCTCTCACGAAATTGCTACATATAATGGCCATAGCTTGAAGAAAGGAAAGACGTCCCTGTTTGATGTGCTTCTGGAGGAAACAGAAGCACCAGGAACGTCCCCAGAAAGCATGGTCATTGTATCAAATCAAAATATCAGCTAATAGAAAAGCCCGAAAAGGGAGTTTTGTGTCATCGATCTGTGATATTGTCACTACTTGATTTTGCTAAGAATTCGATCCTCAAGCCTCATCAACATAGCCACTACCTCGGCCCGGGTCGCTGGTCGGTCGGGGTAGAACAAGCCCGACTCATCCACAGAGACTATGCCTTCCTCAAGAGCCTGTTTGATGTCCTGCTCCGCCCAGTGTCCTTCTATATCCTTGGCAGTCAACGAACCGGAATCCGTTAGACGCAAGAGCTCGGCTTTCACATCCGCGATGAATCCCCGCCAGCCAGATGCAGCGTCGGCGAACCCGAATTCCCGAGCCGTATTATCGTCGACAAAATAACGAGGACAGTCCTTCCCGGTAACGTCATAGTGTCTCCATAAGTCACCGGTCCCCAGGTTGTGCCGTTTCAACACCTCTGCCGCCAGCTGTACCGTTTGTTTATATGTTTTGGCAAAATTCCCATCTCGGTTAACGCACATCTCGATCCCAATCGTAGTGGAATTCGGGTACGAACCGAGTATCCGCAGGGCCTTTTCGGTGTACTTCTGGCCTCCTACGTGATAGGCCATCTCGTTCTCCGGCACACACTGCACTACTTCTGAATCATCAACTGTGTAATGAGCCGCCACCTTCTTTTCCGGATGATTCTCAAAGTAATCCCGGTTACGCCTGGCGTTGGCTCCCTGCGAACGGTTAGCGGTCCAGTGAATGACCAGCCCCTTGGGGGTGATACTGCGGCCGGGGCGACCGCCCTTACCCACAGTCAACCACAGTTTCTCCATCCTCACAACAGGCACCCCTCTTTCCGCACCTTCTCTTCCCGCTCATGATTAGACGTTAAAAAACTTGGAAACCGGCCGAGGCCTATCTCATTACAGTTTACACCACCCCGCCGGTTTTGGTGCCTGCTACCTGCCTTATAGCATCAGCTCGCCCAAAGTTTTTCTAACTGATAGTATTCTCTCTCTTGCTGGCGAAAAACGTGTACAATTACCGAGCCGTAGTCCAGCACAATCCATCGCCCCTCATTGAAACCCTCCCGCCTCAACGCACGGTATCCCTCTTCCAAGAGCATGTCCTCTATATTTTCAGCAATCATCTTGACCTGGATGGTACTCCGACCGCTCGCTATTACAAAGTAATCTGCCAGCACCGTCATCTCTCTAACATCTAACACCACCACGTCAACGGCCTTTTCCTCCGAAGCAACGTCGGCAATCCTCTTCGCCAACTCCCAGTCTGTCAAAAACCTAGCCCCCTCACGCCTCCCCCAACGGGGTGCAAGATCTCGAAAAACCTCTATACTTAATGGTTATTCTACCATACTGTCTAACCCTCGCAAAGCTCGCAGAAAACGGTTCCGAACCTTCACCGTTCGGGGATGAATAAGCCTGCCCTGTTCCAAACAGTAACGCAAGGTGAGGTCAAGCCCGTATACCATCGCCCTATCCAAATCCCTCTCCGCCAAGCACTTAAGGCGCTCCATTCCCGGGTAATCCCTCCCGGGCTCAAGCATATCGGCCAAGAAGATTATCTTGTCTAAAACGGTCATTTCTAAATCCCCGAGAGTGTGCTTGGCAACAGCTGAAAGTAACTCCTCGTCTTCGATCCCCAATCGTTCTCTCAAAAGAAACGCTCCGACCGGCGCGTGCAGAAGATCCGGAACCAGCTTCTCAACCTCGTCGGTAAGCAGGCCATTTCGAACGGCAATCGCCAGCAATTCTGCCCCGGATATGCCTTTAGCGTAATCGTGTAAGATGCCTGCCATGTAAGCCTGAAATGGATCGGTTCCAAACCTCTCAGCCATTTCTCGCGCTACTCGGGCCACACCCAAAGAGTGTTCGTAGCGTCGGGGTGAAAGCCTGTTCTTTATCTCTTTTTCGGCTTGCTCAGGGGTAAGTCCTATCATGATTCATATCACTCCCGGTAGAACCCATGTTCCCGAATATAATCCTCCACCGGCCTCGGCAAGAGATACCTCACTGGCTTGCCGGTAGCAATGCGATATCGAAGATCGGTGGAAGAAATATGCAGTCCAGGCACTTCAATGACTCGAAGGTTCCTCCAGAACTCTGCAGGCAAACCTTTGAGCCTTTCGTCGTCTTCCTTGAGCTCAAACCCCGGACGAACCGCGGTTATAAACCGGCAGAGCTCGATTAGTTTGTCGGCGTCTTTCCACGATTTCAGATCCAACAGGGCATCGAGACCGGTGATAAAGTAGATCTCTGCCTCCGGGTATTCGAAACGAAAGTAGCGCACCGTATCAATGGCATATGAATAACCTGGCCGGTCTATTTCTGCCTTCGAAACCTCAAAAAAAGGATTGTCCTTGATTGCCAGTCGCACCATCTCGTAGCGGTAGTTCTCACCCAAAACCGTTTCCCTGTGCTTGTGGGGGGGCCGGGCTGAAGGAATAAAAATGACCCGGTCCAATTCGCACTCATACCGGGCGCATTCAGCCAGAACCAGGTGCCCGTAATGCACAGGATCAAAGGTACCCCCGAATAGCCCTATTCGCTTGAAAATGCTTGCTTGCTGCTGGCTCAAGTCTCCTCATCCTAACCTCGGATTTGTCACATTAGGACTATCCTCTAATTATCGGTAAAGAGTCTGCACCAGTGATAGAGAAATCAAAAAGCGCTATATCTTTCTTCCCCCGAATACTGAAATTAATTATAATGTAAAGGATAACGCTCCGGAAGGAAATTCACCATGGAACGGGACATCGTATTAGTATTTCATAACCAGGGACTTCGCAGCTACATCGAAGTTGACCTATGCCCGCAGTGCCCCCGGCTTAACGATAAAGGGTGTTGCGGTTATTACTCGCCCGTATTTTATCCTACAGACCTGGCCTATATTATTCTTAATCGGCCCGGGCTGGTAGATCATATCTTCAGCCTACCACACCTGACAATCTTGGACGCTTCAGTAACGGTTAACAGCCTGGTTGACGATGACGGTTACCGCTGCCAATTTCATTCCCGTCAAACCGGGTGTCTTCTGCCGATGATGCTGCGCGAATCGGTTTGCCGCCATTTCGTTTGTCCCGGGATAGGCTGGTGGAAAGAAGAGTCCCTATCCCATTGGAAACTCTTCTTTGACCAGCTCGCAGAATATGAAATAGCAGTCAACAACCGTATATCCGACGAATTGAAACGGCGGGGGTTGACCTTACGGGTGCCCGAACTCCGCCCTACCTTTTATCGGGAGCTAATGCCTCTATTTAAGAAAGAAACCGAAGCAAAACCCGGTTTTTTCTCCCTGTGCCCAGCCCGGGAAAAGGTGGTTCTCCGGCGCCGGTTGTCGTTTGGTAAGGATTGGTGTCTGTAGCTTTCGATTAATATGGAGGTGTCGTTTTCGTGAACTGGAACCGCAATCAAAAAATGTTAGATAACGTCCTTCAATGCATAGGTTTGACGCCGCTCGTCAGGCTGAATCGTTTGGCCGAAGGCTTAAAGCCGGTTATAGCTGTCAAGCTGGAATACACTAACCCCAGCGGTAGCCTCAAAGACCGGGTAGTGTATCAAATCGTCGCAGATGCGGAAAAAAGAGGCGAGCTGAAACCGGGTATGATCCTTCTGGAAGGAACGACCGGCAATACCGGCATCGCCACCTGCATGGTCGGGGCTGCCAAAGGCTACAAGGTCATCATCGTCATGCCGGAGGGCATGAGTGAAGAGAGGAAGAAAACAATCCTAGCCTACGGGGCTGAACTTGTCTTGACTCCAGGAGCCGAAACCGATGTGGATCTGGTTTTGGAAGAAGTAGAACGGCAGAAACAGAAGTATCCCGGGCGGGTGTTCGAGGTCGGTCAGTTCGTGAGAAGTCAAAACGTGGAAAGCCATTACGAGACCACCGGGCCTGAGATCTGGGAACAAACAGGGGGAACGGTCGATGTCTTCATAATGTGCCAGGGAACCGGAGGCACGGTTACCGGTACTGCCAAGTTCCTAAAAGAGAAAAATCCAAACGTAAAGGTGTTTATCTCCGAGCCTATAGAATCCCCTATTCTGGCCGAGGGCAGGATTGGCCAGCACAAGATCCAGGGCATAGCCGACGGTCTGATACCACCGATCCTGGATTTCGAATACATCGACGGCATCATCCAGGTCCCATCAGACGAGGCCATAGCCGTTGCCCGCGATCTTGCGAGCAAGGAAGGCATGTTCTGCGGCATCTCCTCAGGATGTAACGTGGCTGCTGCGCTGAAGGCCGCCAAGGTATTCCCTGACGCCCGGTGTATTGTTACGGTGATAAACGACAACGGCTTGCGTTACTTCTCTACCGAGCTATGCGGGGTTCCCCGCACCCAGCCACCCCTGGACAGGGAATATAAGGTATCGGACGAAGATTGGATTCGGATTAAAAGCCGCAACTTGACCATAATAAGGTGAGAACTGAGAACTCGAAAAAAAGACGCTGATTTACGCAGACCGTTTTAACATAATAACGTTTCATCTGCGTTAATCAGCGTCTGCTTCAAACATACGCCTGGGCTCTACCTTAAAAACTCGCTCTCTTTCCTGCGGAAGAACAGCAAGTAAATTATTTCCAAGACACCGACGGTATTGAGAACCAGCAGCGCGATGTACCAGGCGAGTTGCCGTCCCCTGGCGGCGTGCCACAGGGCAATACCCTTCCAGACAACACTCCAAACGATGACAGCCCAAAGAACCGCCTGGTGTTCAAGAATGTACTGGGCCACAGAATTAAGAAACACGACATCCACCTCCTATATTCTTCATGTGCCAGCAGAATACCTTAAACCCCCTTGCTCATTCCCTTATCTGCCCGCTGCCAAAGATTATAAATTTCGTGCTTGTCAGCTCTTCCAGCCCCATCGGCCCCCGCGCGTGCAGCTTCTGGGTGCTTATCCCCATCTCAGCCCCAAAGCCGAATTGGAAACCGTCGGTGAATCGGGTGGAGGCGTTCACGAAAACGCAGGCGGCATCCACTGCAGCCAAGAACCGCCTAGCGTTGTCATAATCCTTGGTAACGATAGCTTCTGTATGCATGGTGCCGTAGCGGTTAATATGACTTATCGCCTCTTCCAGGCTGTTAACCACGCGAATGGCCAGTATCAGGTCCAAATACTCGGTCTCCCAGTCTTGTTCGGTAGCCGGCTTTACCCCCGGTACGATAGCCCGGGTCCGTTCACAACCCCGCAACTCTACCCCTCGCTGGAGCAATTCCGCGCACGCCCCCGGCAGAAACTTTTCCGCAATTTTCTCATGTACAAGTAGGGTTTCGGTAGCATTGCAGACTGAAGGGCGCTGGGTCTTGGCGTTTATGATTATTCGGGTCGCCATTTCTACATCGGCAAACTCGTCCACATATGTATGGCAGTTGCCCATTCCCGTCATAATGACCGGTACCGTCGCGTTGGCCTGCACCGCCTCTTTAAGTCCTTTGCCGCCCCGCGGAATCAAAACATCGAGAAACTCATTCATGCGCATCAGCTCGATGGCATCTTCGCGGCTCGCACTATCCACGAACTGAATAGCTCCTTCCGGAATTCCGCAATTCTGGGCTGCCCCGGCGATGATGCGAGCTATAGCCCGGTTGGAATTGATAGCCTCTTCTCCACCCCTAAGCAGAATCGCATTCCCCGTTTTCAGACACAGGCTGGCTGCATCCGCGGTCACATTGGGACGTGACTCGTAGATTATTCCGATGACCCCTAAAGGTACCCTCATCCGCCCGATCTCCAGCCCATTTGGCCGCCTCCACATCTTTATAACCTCGCCGATCGGGTCAGGCAGCGAAGCTACATCTTCCACTCCCGCAGCCATATCCTCGATCCTGGCCTCGGTCAATAACAAGCGATCCAGCAGCGCGGCAGTTAATCCTTGTTTGCGACCGTTTTCCATATCGACGGCGTTAGCAGCCAGGATCTCGCTTTTTTCCTCTCTGAGGGCCCGGGCCATGGCCATCAAGGCCTCGTTCTTCTGAGAAGTCGAAGCTGTGGCCAAGATGCGGGCCGCTTCCCTCGCTTTTCTCCCCATTTCGTACAACTGCATTTTCATGAAAATACGAACACCCCTTTCCAAGACTTCTGCCGGTCCTTAACCTTCGAAGGTCGTTGCTTTATTTTAACACTTAACACTCCTCTTCAAAAACCGCAAGACACGAAAGAGCTGCCACGGAACCGATCCTGTGGCAGCTCTTTCCTTCAGATCAACGGTGGTACCAGCTTTCATATAACCTGGGCGATGCCATCCTGGGAGTATTTTTCCCGTAGTTTGGGCTTTTCAATCTTGCCCGTCGGGTTACGCGGGATCTTATCGAAAAATACCTGTCGTGGCCGTTTGTATCTAGGCAATGCTTCGCAAAAGGCAAGTATAGAGTCTTCTGTCAAATCTCGTCCCGGCTTCACTTCGATGACAGCCACCGGGATCTCGCCTAGCCTGCGGTCAGGCATTCCTATCACCGCTGCGTCTTTTATGTCGTCATGGGTGCGCAGAAAATCTTCGATTTCGACCGGGTAGATATTCTCTCCCCCTGAGATAACCACATCTTTCTTGCGGTCAACCAGGTAGATAAAACCGTCCTTGTCCTGGCGTACCATGTCACCCGTGTAAAGCCAACCATCTTTGAGGGTACTCTTCGTGGCTTCCGGATCCTTATAATACCCTTTCATCACTCCGGGCCCCCTCACTATCAACTCGCCGACTTTACCACGAGGTACAAGGCGCCCGTTTTCATCCACAATCCTGGCTTCCCAGTTAAATCCAGGAATACCGATGGCCCCAACCTTATGGATGTTTTCGATACCGAGATGAACGCAGCCGGGTCCGGTCGATTCGCTCAAACCGTAGTTGGTGTCATACTGTTGGTTGGGGAAATACTTTTTCCACCGGTAGATAAGGCTGGGAGGTACTGGCTGAGCCCCGATATGCATCAACCGCCACTGGTCAAGCCTGTAATCGCGAAGGTTAACCTCGCGGCTCTCAATGGCGTCCAGAATATCCTGTGCCCATGGAACCAAAAGCCATACGATTGTTGCCTCTTCTTCCGACACGGCCTCCAATATCCAGCGAGGCTCCACCCCGCGCAGGATAACCGCTTTACCCCCTACGATCAGACTACCAAACCAATGCATCTTAGCACCCGTATGATAAAGGGGAGGTATGCAAAGAAAGGTGTCTTCCTTTGTCTGAAGATGATGCCTGTTTTCGGTTATACAGGCTGAAACCAGATTGGAGTGGGGATGAATAATAGCCTTGGGAGTCCCAGTCGTCCCTGATGAGAAATACAAGGCCGCCTCATCACTGTCCTCGATAATTACTCCGGGATCGGTTTCCGGTGCCTTCTCCAACAACTCCCGGTAATCCGAGGCGTAAGCCGGGCAGTCTTCTCCCACAAAAATCATTTTCTCCACCCAGCTAACTTCATTCCGGATAGCCTCCACTCTTTCTACAAACTCAGGGCCAAAAATCAGGACTCTCGCCTCTACAGCCTCAATGCTTCTTTTGATCTCCGCCGCCGTATAACGAAAATTTAAAGGTACGGCCAAAGCCCCCGTTTTTAGCACCCCAAAGTAAATGGGCAGCCATTCAAGACAGTTCATCATCAAAATAGCTACCCTATCTCCCTTACGGACGCCTTCGGCCAGCAGAACATGAGCCAGCTTGTTGGCCATATGTTCGAACTGCAGCCAGGTTATCTCGCGTCGAAGCCCTACACCGGGATCCCGCTCGATTAAACTTATATCATTCGGGTACATCCGGGCATTCCGGGACAACATCTCCGTTATAGGCACAGTCTCACAACCTCCCTACCGAAGTTCAAAAATCCTGTAAAAAAAGAAAAAATTCAACCTTCCAGCAGAAAAGTTGAATTCTCCACTTCAGGTATCGCCTACCACCCTCTCCATCCTGCGATTGTCTCCTTTCGGTCAAACGCTAAATCTTGTTACCGAACACTCACTGGTCACAGCACAGCATAAAGCCTTCCCACGATGACTACACTTGGTTTAATTATACACGCTAAAAACATGAGTGACCAGAGGTATTTGAGATTTAGTCGAATTGAGATTTACGAATACAGAAGATGGGACCCAATCCTTCTCTTTTCTGCCTCGGGTTACGCTTGACAACGCAGTGCTTGATGTCTAAAATTACACTTGTACAGAAACTAGTCTTGAGTAAATCGTGTCGGAGTGGTGGAACTGGCAGACACGTACGTTTGAGGGGCGTATGGGAAACCGTGCGGGTTCAAGTCCCGCCTCCGACACCATAGCAATGTACGCTCCGAAAGGAGCGTTTTTATTACCGGTTAAAAGTCGTGGCCGTTTGTGCGAAGCGTGGCCACTTTTTTCTTTAGTGAGTTCTTGGAATACTATAGACTATAGACGTCCAAGGTTTGTACCACCCTGTCTTGAAGGTGACGAAAATCGTGAACTGGGAAACAGGAACAGCTGTCGTTATATTCTTCACTGTATACTTCTTGATTGTTTCTGAAAAGATCCACCGTGCCGTTGCCGCTTTACTCGGAGCAGGCGCAGTTATCTGGTTGGGTATTATCACCCAAGCCGAAGCAGTGAGAAGTATAGACTTCAATACTATTGGCCTTTTAGTCGGCATGATGATTATCGTCGGCATCACCAAACGGAGCGGTTTGTTCGAGTTCCTCGCCATCTGGTCTGCTCAGAAAACGAAAGGTAATCCCGTACGAATATTGATTGCATTGTCATCACTCACCGCCATCGCCTCTGCTTTTCTCGACAATGTAACCACGGTATTGCTGATAGTGCCTGTTACTTTCGCCATAACCGATGAACTAGGGCTGAATCCTTTCCCTTTTCTATTCAGCGAAGTCTTGGCCTCCAACATAGGCGGAACCGCCACCCTAATCGGAGATCCACCGAATATAATGATAGGCAGCGGGGCAGGGCTGGGGTTTCTGGATTTCCTTCTTAACCTAACCCCCGTCATAGTTGTGGTGTTCCTGTGTACCCTAGGTCTATGCGCTGTAATCTTTCGCAAAGACCTTCAACTGGCAGAGGAAAAGAAACAGGCGGTTTTGGAGTTCGGTTCGCGCGACGCTCACGATTACATAAAAGACTATTTATTGCTCAAAAGAAGCCTTACGGTGTTAGGCCTGGTTATAGTCGCCTTTGTTCTGCATCAATGGCTAGGTTTAGAATCCGCTACCATCGCTTTGGGTGGAGCGGCTGTTCTGATGTTGATCATGCCCGACTTTGAACCGGAGGAAGCCCTGCTTACGGTAGAATGGCCTACCATCTTCTTTTTCATCGGGTTGTTCATCGTCGTAGGAGCATTGGAAAAAGTGGGAGTGATACGGTTTCTGGCTCACCAAGCCATAGCTCTCACCGGGGGCAAACCCCACGTGATGGCTATGACCGTCCTCTGGACATCGGCCCTGTTTTCCTCATTTGTGGACAACATCCCGTTTACGGCGACCATGATTCCCCTGCTAAAATCGGTGGGAACACTCTCCGGTGCCAACCTCGGCCCTTTATGGTGGGCCTTATCGTTGGGGGCCTGCTTAGGCGGTAACGGAACCCTGATTGGGGCCTCAGCCAATCTGGTAGTAGCCGGTATCGCAGCCAGGCAAGGAGTGGTAATCACTTTTAAGGAATACTTTAAGTACGGCTTCCCTTTAATGCTCATTTCTATCATAATATCGACTGTCTATATATGGGTACGCTACCTAACCTGACCGCCAGCCAGCTTAACGTGTCCCCGATCCAAACCCGGCCATGTCGCCCAAGCATCACAGCGGCTAGGCTTTGCGCCTAGCCGTATTTTTCGAGCTGGCACGACGGTTTAGCTCCCAGCCGTTTCGAGTTCCAAAGTCAGCCAATCTACCATCTCCATGGTATCCAGTTTAAAGCCTCGCACTTCCTTCCCTATCATCTTAAAAGCCTCCCGCTGGTAAAGCCACAACATAGGTGCATCGTCCACAATGATGGCTTCTGCTCTCCTCATAAGGTTCAGGCGTTCCCGACTGCTAACCGTTTCCGACCGAGCGGTGTCGATTATCTTATCTACTTGGGGGTTAGAATAGCCAGTAAAATTGCCGATTCCCACGTTTTGACTGCAGTATAAAGGATACAGAAAACCGTCGATATCCGGATAATCCGCCTCCCATCCCAACCGGAAAAACGGGTAGGAACAGTTGGTCAAGCCCTTCAGGTACTGCTCCCAGGTAATGCCCTGCAACTTCACGCTGATGCCAATATTGGCAAGCTGGGCCGCCACCGCTTCTGCTACCCTCCGGTGGCCTGGGCTTTCATTGAAAACCAAGGTTAAAGTAGGTAACCCCTGCCCGTCTGGATATCCCGCCTCCTCCAAGAGCTCCCTGGCTCGTTCCGGATCGTAGTCGTACCCAGACATTCCCCGATCATACCCCGCAAGCCCCATAGGGTATGCTCCTTTCATCGGTACCCCCAGGCCACCATTAATGTTATCGATAATCGTTTGGCGGTCCACAGCGTAATTCAACGCTCTCCGCAGATAGTGGTTATCGGCAAACGGTTCGCGATTAACGTTAAACCCTAGAGCATAAATGGCTTGCACGGGCTTCACTGTAAACAGACCGTGGTAATAGGTACTGGTCCGTATCTCTTTGACTTTAGCTAGCGGCACCTCATCCAGGTAGTCCAGCTTCTTCGCCGTGTAATCCGCCCAAGCCTTTTCTACGTCGGAATAACTGATGAATTGGATTTCGCCCAGTTTAGCCCTTCCCCGATGATAGCGGTCGTACCTGGTCACCGTCACCTTACCGTTGGCTAATTCTTGGAATTTAAAAGGCCCGGTTCCGGCCAGAACTTGCCCTCGATCCTCGGTATCCCTTATCCAAAAAACCGGATTTGTCAGAGAAGAAACAAAAGCAGCATCCGGACGGTCAAGGGTGATTTTTAAGGTATCTTCATCCACTACCCTGACCCCTGAAAGTTCTTTAGCTTTCCCGTTCAGTCTTTCTTTCGCCCCCGCTATCGGTGAGAAGAGCCACTTCCCGTCCCACTTGGTTTTGTCAAAAGACAGTTCCCAGGACTCCTTAACATCGCTGGCTTTGAGCCTTTTACCGTTATGAAACCGTACATTTCTCTTAAGAGTAATACTGATTTCCTTCCCGTCACTAGATATCTTCCAGTCTTGGGCTAAATTTGGCCTTATGGTCCCCGTGCTTTCATCGTACCTGACCAAACCTTCGTAAATCGTGGATGCCGCCAGTTTTTCTTGGTGGGTAGTTACCAAAGCCGGGTCTAACGTCTTGATATATCCAACAATCCCTACCATGAAAGGTCTAGACTGAAGACTGACCGTGTAAGTGCTGCGTGACCAGTATGTCCAACTCAAGAGGAGAAAAAGCCCTAACAACGCCCCAACAACTGACAGCCGGCGGCTTGAAACGTACAACTGGATAACCCCCCTCGTAATCCTAACCCATTTATATTAAAGGAGGTTACCATATATTCCTAAGGCGCGTGGGTAGCTGAAAATCCTGTCTTCCCTCTGCTTCACCGGTAACCCTGACTTGAATATATCGTGCGGTATATTTCGTAATCGGTCAGCACTACTTTGACGTACCTTTTCGTCTCGGCAAACGGAATGTCGTCTACCGTTTCTTTACGCCCGTCCCAGATACCCTCTACCAGCCATTTCCTCACGTTACCACGGCCAGCGTTGTATGCAGCAACCGCCAGTGGCAAACGCCCCCCGAATTCCTGTATCAAATCCGCGATGTACCAACACCCCATTTCGATGTTAACCTGGGGGTTGTCGAGCTCCTCTTCCTCAAAATCGGTCCGGTTCATCTGTTCCGAGATCCATCTCGCGGTTTCGGGCATTATTTGCATCAGGCCCCGGGCTCCCCTTGCCGACTGGGCTTGGGTTTTGAATTCGCTTTCTGCCCGTATGATGGCAAAAACCAAATACGGGTCAACCCCGAACTGGTTAGCATAATTGAACACGTATTCCCGGTGAGGTAAGGGATAAAAGAAGGTAACCCATTGAGGGAAAGACAGGACTATCATCAGAAACAAAAACAATACCAGCCACAATAGCAAGACAACCCTGTGGCCGGAAATAGCACGCAACCTCGGCACGCGACCACTACCTTTTCTTTTCTTTAATCTTATCGTCATGGGCAGAGATTGTTTCGTAGAAAAATCTGGTGGTCTGCTCAACCGTTTCATCCAATGTTCCTGAATTATTTATAACCCTATCAGCCCTTCTCGCTTTCTCTTCCAGAGGCATTTGGGCTCTTATTCGTTGCCAGGCTTCTTCCGGGGTAAAACCCTCTCTTTCCATCAGTCGTTCCAGTTGAGCCTTTTCATCCGCCCAAACCACCCAAATCTCGTCCGCCATTCGGAACATGCCCGATTCAAAAAGGAGCGGCACGTCCAATACCACCACCGCCTCGGGGTTTTCTCTTGCCAAACGTGCCAGCTCTTCTCTAAAATACTCGATAACCCTGGGGTGAGTTATACGGTTGAGCTTCGCCAGCAAACTCTGGTCGCTGAAAACCAGTTTTCCCAAGACCTCGCGATTGATAGTCATATCTTCGTTAAGAACCTGTTGCCCGAACTCTTTCACTATGTCTTGCCATGCCGGTTGCCCCGGCTCCACCACTTTGCGGGCCACTTTATCCGCATCGATGATCACGGCGCCCAAACTCTTGAGTATGTAGGAAACGGTACTCTTACCGGAAGCTATCCCCCCGGTAAGCCCAATGACCCTCATGTCTACCACTCTTTCTTAGACTATTTTCAACAGACCTAAAGACACAAGTATTAAGCCGGCGACCACCGTGGACGTTTTTTTCAAGAACCCGTTGGTGACGGTTTTGCCTACTACAAGCCCTGTCTTTACCATCAAGAACTCAGCGAGACCTACCATTAAAGCTGTAATGACAATGTTATAACCGGTCATCGCTACCCCTAGTCCCGCAGCCATCGCATCCATAGCCAAGGCTAAACCCAGAAAAAAGGCCTCCCGCGCACTTATTTCCCCTGAAGCATCGAAGTCAGCGCAGCCAGGTTCTTTCATTATCTGTATAATGATACCAAGAGGCCGGATGTTCAAACAAAGAAGAGTATAATCTTTCTGCTTACGTTCGTCCCTGACCGGTTTCAGTGCTCCTATAATAATTCCCACACCTATTATGACAAGAATAGCAGCTCCGACGGCTCCTGCAACATGGGGGCTCAAATAAACAGCAATACCACGCCCCAGTACCATAGAAGAAGCGACAAGCGTCATCGAGGCCAAGCATATTACTGTTAAAGAAAGCCAGGGTATAGCTATGTTTCTTAGCCCGTAAGCCACTCCCGCCCCAAATCCATCTAAACTCAAAGCTAAGGCGAACATTGTCATGGCCACCCATTCCATTCCCGCTCATACCCCTCTCCCGTGTTCCGTAAACCGTTAACAGCTACAGTTACTATATGGGCCGGAGTATGAACAGGTGCGTGTCCTTCAGCACGTAGTTGGGCGAAGGCTACTCTTGGCATATCGCACAGTAATGGGTGGTACGGCCTCCGATCACGGTCTTTTGCACAGGCTGGCCGCATTTGGGACAGGGTTGACCGTATCGGCCATACACCGCCAAATGAGTCTGAAACTGCCCGGGCTGATTGAACCCATCGCGGTAATCGCGGAAAGTCGTCCCCCGCCATTCGATAGCCCGGGTTATTACCTCCTTTATCGCGGCATGAAGACGGCTGATCTCATACTCGTTTAACTCGGAAGCCCCCCGAGCTGGATGAAGGCCGGCGGCAAAAAGGATTTCGTCGGCGTAGATATTGCCGATGCCGGCTACTACCCCTTGGTCCAGCAGAACCGGCTTGATGGAAGCGGACCGC
The DNA here is from genome assembly GCF_013314835.1 of Syntrophothermus sp. Lineage (NCBI taxonomy): Bacteria > Bacillati > Bacillota > Clostridia > Eubacteriales > Syntrophomonadaceae > Syntrophothermus > Syntrophothermus sp. The sequence continues at coordinate 18,182 of NZ_JABUEX010000029.1, read as the reverse complement.
CGCTTTAGCCGGCGAGCCAGTTCTTCTGGTCCAAATGACGGGTCTAGAGGTTCAGGTCCCAAGGAAGAAAAAAAACCTCCTGTATCCTTTACAAAACTAATGTTGCCAAAGCGCCTAGGGTCTTGGTAACGCACGTCTTTTTCCCCTTCTAGATTTATGACCATGTGGGTGTGATCTGCTATTGGCTCGCTGCTCGCCACCATCAATAAGCGCCCGGTCATTCCCAGGTGCACCACCAAGTGGCGGGCACAGCTTAACTTTATTACCAGGTACTTGCCCCGGCGGGTAACATCGATGATCTCGGAACCGACAGCATTTTCGACCCCGAAATCGCATCGTTTCACTATGTCCGATCTCAACACCATCAAACCGGTGACCGTCTTGCCAACTATGGGCCCCAGCGATCTTTTGATGGTTTCGACCTCAGGCAATTCAGGCATTGCTGATTTCCCACCGTTTCATGTCATACCAGTTGGCTCCCACCTTGACCTCTACCTCCAGTGGCACCTTCAGTTCAAAGGCGTTTTCCATGCAGTCTCGCACCAGCAAGGCCACTTCCTCAAGCTCCTCCAACGGCACTTCGAAAACCAGGTCATCGTGAACCTGCAGCAACATCCTCGAACGCAGGTTACGCCGCTTCAATTCCCTGTATACTGACAGCATAGCCAGTTTGATTATATCAGCCGATGTTCCTTGAATCGGAGCGTTTAATGCCATTCTTTCCGCCATACTCCTCACCGTTCGGTTACTGCTTAAAAGGTCAGGAAGATACCGCCGCCGTCCCAGTACGGTCGAAACATAACCCTTTTCTCGCCCCATGGCCACTACTTCCTGCATGTACCTGCGAACCCCGGGGTAGCTGTCCAGATATCTCTCGATGTAAGCCTTGGCCTCTTCCCTGGTAACCCCTGTCCCCCTGGCTAACCCGAAATCACTTATCCCGTAAACTATGCCGAAGTTCACCGCCTTGGCCTTCCGCCGCAGATCCGGAGTCACCTGATCCAGGGGGACCTTGAATATTTCGGAAGCAGTTCGCTGGTGAATGTCAATCCCCTGGCGAAAAGTTTCGATTAAATTCTCGTCGCCGCTCATATGAGCCAGTGAACGCAGGTCGATCTGGGAGTAATCGCACGAGAGCAGGATATGGTCTTCGTCACCCGGCACGAACGCCTTCCTGATACGTCTGCCTTCTTCCATGCGAATCGGGATGTTCTGTAAATTAGGCTCAACACTGGATAAACGCCCTGTAGCAGTAACCGCTTGTTTGAAAACCGTATGGACCCTTCCTGTTTCGGGATGAATGTACCCGGGGAACGTATCGACGTAGGTGGATTTGAGTTTGGCCAAAGTCCGGTATTCGACGATGTGTTCGATTATCTCGTGGGATCCATACAGTTCTTCCAGCACCTCGGCACTGGTCGAGTACCCGGTCTTGGTCTTCTTCACCGGAGGCAGGCCCAGATCTTCAAACAATACCTTGCCCAGCTGGCGAGTAGAGTTGATGTTGAATTCCTGCCCGGCCACCTGGTAAATGCGGGCCTGGTCTTCGGCTATGCGGAGAGCTAACTCCTGGGAAATCTCCGCTAGAATTCTCGGATCCACCTTAATCCCGGTAAACTCCATATCGGCTAAAACTGGAGACAGCGGCAATTCAACGACCTTGTAAAGGTTTACAAGATCCTGGCTCCCCAGTTTTTCCTCCAGAACTTGGTGTAGTTTTTTCAGCCCCCGAACGGCGAGGCCCGGATCCATCTTTTCATCGACCACTTCACCCAGATAATGAAAAAGATGTTCGCTGAGCGTCTCCCCAGAAAACCCCGGATCCAGCACATACGATAACAGCAGGGTATCGCCGCGCACGCCTTGTAATTTCAACCCGTACCTCTTGAGTACAACTTCTATGAACTTACCGTTGTGCACCAGTTTCCCAATCTCTTCGTTTTCCAAAAACGCCCGCAGTTTTTCCAAGGCAGCCCGCGGGTCCTGCTCTACTTCGAACACATAAACATCTTCGCCATTGGCGATAAAAAGGCTCTTGGGCTTAGCCCACATCGGGTGGTGATAGTCGGCTAATAAATACAGGCTAACTTCTTCATCCGGTCTTAGATCCCGGATTATGTCGAGTACCTGGCCAGCATCCCCCACGATTACTGGTCCTGTAGGCGATTCGGCGGGCGGCTTATCCTTGTCCAAATCTTTCAGTAAAGAATTGAACTCGAGCTCCTGGTAAACCCTCACCAACCGTTCCCGCTGCGGAGGTCGCCGTCTCAGTTTTTCGAATTCAACTTCTAAAGGCACATCCTTAACAATAGTTGCCAGCTTGCGGCTGAGAAAAGCCTGGTCTTTGTGGGCCGTGAGTAGTTCCCGCAACCTAACGGGCGTAATCTCATTCAGGTTGGCGTAGATTCCTTCCAGCGAGCCGTACTGCTTTACCAGTTTGATTGCGGTCTTACGGCCAATGCCAGGCACACCCGGAATGTTGTCGGAAGCGTCTCCCATTAAACCTTTTACGTCCGGCAACTGGTAAGGAGAGACCTCCCATTTCCCGTGTACAGCCTGTAAATCGTACCTTTCCATTTCGCTTATTCCCTTTTTAGTTACCAAAACTTCGATTCCCGGTGAAACCAGCTGCAGTTCATCCTGGTCCCCGGTCACGATAATACAGGGTAAACCCTGCTCCCCAGCCCTGACACTCAAGGTCCCAATGATGTCATCTGCCTCATAACCGCTCATTTCGATGTAGGAAACGTTCAGAGCTTCTAACACCTCTCTCAAAATCCCGAACTGTTCTCTAAGTTCAGGCGGAGCCGGCGGTCGGTGAATTTTGTACTCGCCATATTCTTCTGAGCGCAACGTCCTCCGGTCCTTGTCAAAAGCTACTATGATATGTGAAGGCTGGTACTCCGATAGCACTTTAGACAGCATGTTGAGAAAACCGTAGACCGCATTGGTAAAAGTACCGCGCCGATTACGCAACAGCGGCAAAGCATAAAAAGCTCGATAAAGCAAGCTGTTCCCGTCTATAATCATCACGCGTTCTTGACCCAATGTTCTTAAACCACCTTTACTGATATTTGAACCACACAAGCCCTCACGGTAATCTGTCCCCGAAAATAAACCACAGATGCACACAGATTTATACAGATTTTCACAGATGATTATAAATTTTTTGGCATAATTGTTGCCGTGTTTCTTGGAAAGGTCGGTTGATCGTTCTCTAGTGGTGACACCGTTAGGTGTCGTGGGGGTCTGCGTTAATCAGCGTCAAATCTTAATCGGTGTTAATCAGTGTTTATCTGTGGCCCACTTATGAGACCGAGCACAACTTTCCACGCCGGGCTCCGCATTTCCTTCATTCTGGCATCTCCCTTCTTTGCCCTTGCAAAAACGCGGTGCTGTGGTATAATAGTCGTTGCAAAAGCCGCAAATTATATCATCGACAGACGGCCGAGTGATGGAACTGGCAGACGTGCTTGACTCAAAATCAAGTGAGGTCAACCCTCGTGTGGGTTCGAATCCCACCTCGGCCACCATAGCCAAACTTGAGGGGTTTATGCACCCCTTTTTTATTTATCCTCCAGTAGGTTTCTTATAACGCTTTTGGTGTTAAACCTGTGCCCGAGGTGGTATTCGAGGTACCTTTCCAGTATCTGTTCAGCCACCCGCAAAGCTCGAGCAGACGGCTTCACCCTTTGCAAGAAAGAAACATCCTTCTGCTCCAGGTCGCGTAACAAAGCCCAAAGCTCACCATCCAATGCGAAAATAAGGTTATCCGTGCTCGCCCGATTACACCGGTCGCAGAGAACACCCCCGTCTTTGATGCTGAGAACAACCGCCTTTCCGCGACCGCAAAGTATACACTTCTGCAAACCGAGCGCATATCCTAATTCTCGGGCTAGCTTCAGTTCAAACCAGCGAACAGCCAGAGGAGAAAACGGTCCATCCTCCAGACAACGGAGAACAGTCAATGTGGCATCGAAAACCTCCGGGTGCGGGTCGGCCTCGGCCAGGCTTTTATCCAGCAGCTCCATCAAATACAGGCTGTGTAACGTTTTAACCATGTCATCCCGTACATACCCAAAAAACTCGATGATCCTTCCTTGAGTAATCAGATCCAACTCGCGCCCGCGGCTAAGGTGCAGGCATGAAAAACAAAAAGGCTGTACCGCTCCTCGCAGAGAACTGTTCGGTTTCTTAATGCCTTTGGCTACCGCCCTCAATTTTCCTTCCCGACGGGCAAAGAACGTTACTATTTTGTCGGTTTCTATGAAATCCTGATTTTTTAAAACTATAGCTTCGGTTATGTAGTATTTTGCCATTCTGCCCTCACCAGCTCGGTCGCCAGCTCGTAACCAATTCGCACATTCTCTTAAGCTTTACCAGATCCACCTCATCGATAAGCCCCCCGGTTGTACTAAAGATGAACCCGGCTCCGTTACCCACCACTTCCAATATGCCGGTCACCTCTCGAACCAAATCGGATTCCTCATGGCACAACAGGTATTGAACTTCTAAATTACCCATCAGGCACAAAGTCTCCCCAAAAACCCTTCGTACCTCCCCCAAGTCCATGCCCGAACTCGGCTCCAGAGAATGTACCCCGTCAAAGCCTGCACCAACGATATCGGGCAAGGCCTGCCAAATGTTGCCTTCCGAATGGAAGAACACCGGGGCCCCCACCCTCACCTTAATCCTCTCGATCATCCTGGCCAAAGGTCCCCACAACACCTCCCGTAAAAGCTCGGGACTTACGAAAAGCCCCTTTCGATAAGCGATGTCATCACCGATGATAATACCGTCGGCCCCAGCCTGCAGCATCTCCAATGCCGTGCCCTCCAAGCTCTGGCAGGTTTCCCCGATGACCGACACAACGTCCCCGGGGGATTTGGCCAGAACCCGGAAAAAGTCTTGCCACCCGAATAGATTCAAAGCCCTAGTAAAACCACCCTCAAAAAGCACGAAAACAAAAAAGTCGCTTTCACGGGCCCAGAACTCAACCTCACTCACTGCGCAAGACTTGCTACCTATGCTATCTCCTGTCATCTGCCTTGAAGCATCCACCACCACCAGATCCATTCCCAACTCGTCCAAAAACTCTTTTCTCAAACAAAGCCTGGCCCTATCGCCCCGAGGCTTTACCCCAAAGGCCCTCTCCACTAACCCGTCCGGAATGACCAGTTCCCCTAATGGAATCCGGTCCAGTGCCTGATGTCTTATGGAAGCCAGTACTCTTTTTCTGTGGTTCATATTATGAAATGTTCTCCTCCGTCAAAGTAACCTTTTTCGTAAACTTCACAGCATTATTATGCCATACTTAGTACCTACAGGTCACAATAACGGCCTACTTTCCCTCCCGCTCTGGTTTCACGTGACAAATTGTGCCGGGCGTTCCCCGGTTAAAGAAGAAATATATACTGGAGCATTTGCAAAAAATAATAGGCGAAGACATGCTGCCGGCGGATATGATGCTGGGAAAACTCACGAAGGAGGAGATATTGGTGAGAATCAGCGCCCCGAACAAGCTAGTCGGGAAAGTGGCCAGCATAAAGGAAAGCTCAGGCATGACAGAAGTTGTAATAGATATAGGCGACCAACCGGTAACAGCCGTAATCACGGCGGGCGCGGCCGATGCTTTGAGCCTGCGTCCTGGTGATGAAGTTTTTGCCATGTTCAACGCCACTTCGGTGATGTTGATAAAAGACACCAAGTAAGAACGGGGCTACGGTGTGTGAGCCAAGGTTGAATGAAATCCAGATACTTGAAATCGTACCGTGCTAAATATAGAATAGGGACAAAACCACGGGGAGGTTGGCAATGGCTAAGCGTTATCGCGGAGACAGCAGGCTAGCAAGGGTCGAGCCTGATCCTTCGCCAGGGCATACCCTTAAACTGAGGGTGAGCCCCGATAACGTTCACTTTCTCATGGCGATCATGGAAGGATACTCTCACTTGGCTTTTCCCGCCCAAGTCAACCCAAAAGAAGGAAAAATCATTCTTCATACCACTCCTCCCCACCGGTTTGACCTGCAAGCAATAGTCAACCACCTAGCCTTCGCGGTAGAGGTTGAATGAGGAAAAGGTTTGCCAAGCTTTCAACCAATCAAGTAAAATGATGTCAAACCGGGAGGGGATGAGAGGTGCAAAAGGGAACAGTCGTTTTTTTGGTCTTGATGATTTGTTCTGCTCTGATCATAGGGACAACCCTGGGGTTCATAAGTACTCGCGAGTACCTGGTCCCTCACCTAAGCAAGACTTACACGGACACCGGCACGGCTAAAACCAATTCGGCAGATTCCGATGAAAATCAAGCACCTTCGGTGCCTGACCCGAACGCCTCCTCGATAGCAGAAAAGGTCTCGTATTCTGCTCTATCCCGGTACGGCCAACCACAAACCGTGAATTCACTGCGTTCCAGCGACGCCTTTGCCTCGGCTAAGCTTTTGGTCCTGACTGAAAATGAAGTCAAAGAGGTCAAGGCTATGTTGCAAAATCTCGGTTACGATGCATCTAGTTTACCCGAGGCAGTGAAGCAGTTCCAAGAAAAAAACCACTTAGCGGCTACTGGTTATCTCGACACCGAGACTTTAACGTCCATTATCACCCAGGTGCTGAGACAAAAGGTGACCAAACTAAGGCCTTAAGCTAAGCTTTTTGTTAAACTCATCAAAGTCTGCGTTAATCAGCGTCTAAATAATAACGCCGTTTACCGCACTTGGGCTTGGCCGCGGTAGATTTGTCCCCTAGCCGTATCCATGGTTATGGTTTCCCCATCTTGGATGATACGGGTTGCTTCGGCGGCTCCCACGATCACAGGAATATCCAAGTTAATACCTACTATGGCTGCATGAGAAGTCAGGCCTCCCTGTTCCGTGATAATCCCCCCAGCCTTTTCAAGCAACGGCATATAGTCCTTGTCTGTTCCGACTGCCACCACTATATCTCCCGGAGCAAACGGACCCGGTTTGCCCGGATCCAGTATCACCCGCGCCTTACTGGTAACGGCCCGGCTACCTATACCCGTTCCCTTAACCAGCACCTTGCCTACTACTTGAACTCTCAGTAGATTGGTAGTCCCAGGGATTCCAGGAGTACCTGCGGTTATGACTACCAGGTCACCGGGGGAGATTAGCCCTCGCCTGACTGCGGCATCCAGGGCTGTTTCTATCATCTGGTCAGTTCCGTGGGTTTCCGGGACCGTGATCGCGTATACCCCCCATACCAAAGTTAGCTTGCGTACCACTTCGGGTGAAGGCGTAGTAGCCACGATCGGAGCCCGGGGACGGTACTTGGCCACCATTCTCGCCGTATGGCCCGATTTTGTAGCAGTAACAATGGCCGAGGCCCCCAGGTCGGTAGCGGTAGCACAGGTGGCATAACTGATGGCATCGGTCACGGTACGCCTGCCTTCGAATCGTCTTGCCGCCAGCATGTTCTCATAGGGCAAAGCCATCTCCGTCCGCCGGGCTATTCGCGCCATGGTTTCCACCGCAACTACCGGATATTTACCGGCTGCGGTCTCTGCCGACAGCATAATGGCGTCTGCCCCCTCGAATATGGCATTAGCCACGTCTGACGCTTCGGCCCGGGTGGGGCGCGGCACGTTTACCATCGATTCGAGCATCTGGGTGGCAATTATCACCGGCTTACCCTGAGCCCGGCATTTCTCGATTATAACCTTTTGCACCAGAGGTACTTCTTCGGTAGGTATTTCAACCCCCAGGTCTCCCCGGGCGACCATGACGCCATCAGCAACCTTTATTATGTCATCCAGGTTGTCCAGCCCCTCCTGGCTCTCAATCTTAGCGATTATATCGATGTCGGCTCCCTTTTCCTCTAATATGCGTCTGATATCCAAAACATCATCGGCCGTCCTTACGAACGAGGCAGCAATGAAATCCATATTCTGCTGGATGCCGAAGTTAATGTCTTCGATGTCTTTCTGGCTCAAAAAAGGCAGGTTGGTTCTCACACCCGGCAGGTTTATGCCTTTCCTTTCACCGAGTACTCCTCCCGCAACCACCTGGCAGACGATGTCGGTGTCGTTCGCCTCTAAAACAGACAGCTGGATGACGCCGTCAGCGATCAATATGCAGTCACCCGCTTTTACCTGCGAAGGTAACTCATGGTAACTTATCTGGACCTCGTTTTCGTCACCTTCGACCGGGCGGTTGGTGAGAACGAACTTTTGACCAGGACGCAGCTCTATCTTACCTTCTTTCAAGGGCCCGGTTCTGATCTCCGGCCCTTTGGTATCAAGCATCAACCCCACTTCCGCATTCAGTTCCCGCGCCACCTCACGCACCATGCGGATGCGGCGCTCATGTTCTTCATAAGTTCCGTGCGAAAAATTCAAACGGGCCACATTCATGCCGTTGGTGATCAAAGCCTTTAACCGCTCATAATCATCGGTGGAAGGTCCCAGGGTACAGATGATTTTGGTCTTCCGCAAGGCGGGTCCCCCCCTTTTACTTCGTAAGGTCCTGTCCAGACCTGTTTCTCTCAAGCTCCAAAACTAGATAGACAATATCCGAGCGATCTCGCAGATATCGAGGTCAATATCCTTCTTGCCCTCGATGACCTGAGCCAAAGGCACATCAACAATCTTCATCCCTTGGTAGCCGGTCATCATATTTCCTTTGCCTTCTACGATAAGGTCAACTGCTCGTTTACCCATGCGTGACGCCAGGTTCCTGTCCATGGCACTCGGCATACCCCCCCGTTGGGTATGCCCGAGAACTGTAACCTTTGTATCCATGCCGGTTTTGGCCTGGATTTCTCTAGCCAACGGGTAAGCGCCGCAACAGCCTTCGGCTACTACGATTATGCTGTGCAGCTTGCCTCTTTTCATCCCCTGCTTAAGCCTCTCCACGACCTGGTCCAAGTCAAATGGAACCTCAGGGATAAGTATGCTTTCGGCCCCGCCGGCCAGCCCGGCGGTCAATGCTATGTGTCCGGATTCTCGTCCCATTACCTCGACGATGAAAATGCGCTCATGGGCTGTTGCCGTGTCCCGGATTCGATTGATGGCACCCACCACCGTGTTTACCGCGGTGTCAAACCCGATGGACATGTCGCAGTAGGGGATATCGTTGTCTATGCTTCCGGGAATGGCAACGGTATTTACCCCCAGTTTCGAGAACTCATAAAGTCCTCTTATCGTGCCATTGCCGCCGATACCGATGACATCCTGAATGCCTGCATCCCTTAAAGCCTCTAAACCCCGGAGTCTCCCTTTTTCTTCCATAAACTCTTCACAACGCGAGGTTCTCAAGATAGTCCCGCCCCGGTGAATTATATCCGCTACCGACCCCAGGGTCATCTCAACGAAGTCCCCGTTTATCAGACCCTGAAAACCGCGGGTAACACCGAAAACCTGGTATCCCGCGTATATGCCCGCCCTAACCACAGCCCTCACCGCTGCGTTCATCCCCGGGGCATCGCCGCCGCTCGTCAATACCGCGATCTTCTTCATCCCATCACCTCCTTGGCCTTTCTTTGGGGCCCTTTCCGAGGTTGGATTGATTTCTTTTCCCAAACTACAGTTCTGTGGTAACCAAACCGAAACGAGTCAGTATTTCTGCCTTCCCTCTGACTTTGATGGCTGAAGTATGCTCGGTAAACTGGGCGATCATTACCTCACCCTTGTCAAGCTTTTCAGTATGGTGAAACTTGGTTTCCTTTCCCCGAGTCAGGCCGATTATAGTGACGCCGTTTTCCAAAGCCTTGATTATCACATAATCTTCCCCAACGTAATCCCTATCCATACGTTCGCCTCCTCTCATCTGAACCACACGTTTCCTCTGCCGTAGAGTGAAGATAGCTGCTGTTTCAAAGCCAAACTGGGCTGTACCCATAAGTTCTTGTCTAAACGAATAACCTTATTGGCTGAAAGCCGAAGGTATACTGGTATTTCTCCCGAGTAACCTCCCAGAATCCTGACCAATTCCGACTTCGAGTTCCCGGTGCCAGCCGCGTTCGATACCTGGATGTGCAGCTCCTTCAGTTCGTGAGAAACGGGATACACCTGGTTGACGGCAACCTCAACCGAATCATCCCGGTGGATAACCTTCCCTTCAATGACCAAAGCCGTATCCAGTTTTATCTGCCTGTAATGCTGCCGGTAAACCGCAGGAAAAACAACTGCTTCGACTTTCCCCGTGAAATCCTCGAGTACCAGACGAGCCCAAGGCTCCCCCTTTTTGCTTCGGCTCCTCTTCATAGCAGTTACCGTAGCTACGATCCGGACCACTTGGCCTTCATCGAGTTTGGAAAGTTCACTGATCTCATGTGACATCAGATATGGAATCACCTCGCGGTATTCCTCCAACGGGTTCTGAGAAACATAGAAGCCTAATACTTCTTTTTCTTTCTTCAGTTTCTCCTGTACACTGAATTCCCCTTTCGAACGGGGAACAGGATCCTGAACCACCGTGGCCGCGGCATCGTCAACAAACAGAGAAGGCTGTGCACTGTCCATAGCAGCCCTCACCTCAACAGCCAAGGCCAAACACTCGTCCAGTAGAGATAAGGCCTCCTTTCGTTTGAGTCCTAACGAGTCAAAAGCACCCGCCAGAATCAAGTTTTCCATGACCCGCTTATTCAACTGCCGCAGGTCTACCCGCAGGCAGAACTCGAGGAGAGAAGAGAATCTTCCTTCTTTACGGGCTTCGATTATGGATCTGACCGCGTTAATACCTACGTTTTTTATCGCACCCAACCCAAACCTGATCCTACCTCCGGCTACGGTAAAATTCTCAAAACTCTCGTTGATGTCCGGAGGTAAGATATCCATCCCCATGCGCTTGCATTCCTTCAAATAGTAGACCACCCGGTCCTGGTTATCGATGACGCTGGTGAGAAAGGCGCACATGTATTCAACCGGGTAGTGCGCCTTGAGATAAGCGGTCTGATAAGAGACAAGCGCGTACGCCGCCGAGTGGGATTTGTTGAACCCGTAGCCGGCAAAATGCTCCATCAATTCAAACAGGGATGATGCCGTTTCTCTGTCAATCCCGTTGCGGTAAGCTCCTTCCACGAACTTATTCCTCTGGGCTGCCAGTTCGTCCGGTTTCTTTTTCCCCATAGCCCTGCGGAGCACATCGGCTTCCCCCATGCTAAAGTCGGCGAGTTCGCTGGCAATCCTCATGACCTGTTCCTGGTAAAGAATTACCCCGTAGGTTTCGCGAAGAATCGGCTCCAGTTTAGGGTGTAGGTATTCTATCGGTTGCCGCCCGTGTTTACGGTTAACAAAGTCCTCTACCATACCGCTTCCCAAGGGTCCAGGTCGGTAGAGAGCTATAATGGCGATGAGATCCTCAAAACTGGAGGGCCGAACCTCCTGCAAAAGCCGCCTCAAACCCTCGCTTTCCAGTTGGAAGACCCCCACGGTATCGCCTTCCGACAGGAGTCTGTAGGTATCAGGATCATCTAGAGAAATATGATCGATGTCGATTTCGTAGCCACGGGTCTTTCTGATGATATCGAGGCAGCGGTCGATCACGGTCAGGGTTCTCAATCCCAGGATGTCCATCTTGAGAAGTCCTATCTCTTCCACCGTCTCCTTGGTAAACTGGGTTACTACGTGCCCGTCTACGGTCCTCTGCAGGGGTAGCACACGGCTCAGGCTTTCTCGCCCGATAACCACACCAGCGGCGTGAACCGAAGCGTGCCGTGGGAAACCTTCGAGAGCCCGGGCAGTATCCACTAGCCTTCGCACCCGAAAATCGTTCTTGTAGGCTTCTGCCAGGTCGCCCGAGACGTCAAGAGCCCGGTCCAAACTTATACCCAGTTCTGCCGGTACCATTTTGGCAATGCGGTCAACCTCGCTGTACGGGTACTCCAAAACCCTCCCTACATCACGTATGGCCGCTCGGGCTGCCATAGTACCGAATGTAATGATCTGGGCCACCCGATCGCTGCCGTACTTTTCGATAACGTAGTTTATGACCTGGTCCCGTTTCTCGAAACAAAAATCGATGTCGATATCCGGCATGGTTATTCTCTCCGGGTTTAAGAAACGTTCAAATAGCAGTCCATACTCCAGGGGATTGATGTCGGTGATGCCCAGCACATACGATACCAGGCTGCCTGCAGCCGATCCCCTTCCGGGCCCCACCCTTATTCCCCGGTTCTTAGCCCAGTGCACCAGGTCTTGTACGATGAGGAAATAACCTGCAAACCCCATCCGGTTGATGACATCCAGCTCAAGCCTCAGACGGTCTATAACTTTCGTACCGGGATGAGCAAACCTTTCCCGCAACTTCTTCCAGGCAAGGTCTTCGAGGTACGATTCGGCGGTAGCTCCTTCCGGTAAAGGGAATTCCGGCAGACAAAAACTGTCAAATCCGAAATCAACTGAACACCTTTCTGCAATGGTCACAGTGTTGGTAACCGCTTCGGGTATATGAGCGAACAAGCTGCTCATTTCTTCCCCTGACTTAAAATAAAACTCCGGACAAGGGAACCTCATCCGCGATTCGTCCGTAAGAACCTTTCCGGTCTGGATGCAGAGCAGGACATCGTGGATAAAAGCGTCGTCCCGGTTGAGGTAGTGAACGTCATTGGTCGCCACTAGGGGCACATCCAGTTCCCGGCTCAAATGACACATAGCCTCATTAACCACCCGCTGTTCGCTCAAACCGTGATCTTGGACCTCTAGGAAAAAGTTGTTCTCACCAAAAACCTCTCGAAAATAGCCGGCAACCGCCCTGGCCTCCTCATAATTGCCAGCCAGAAGCAGTTCAGGTACCTCGCCGGCGATGCACCCGGAGAGCGCTATGAGCCCTCGGCCGTGCTGCTCTAACAATTCCTTGTCCACCCGCGGTTTGTAATAGAACCCCTCCAGAAAAGCCTTGCTTACCATCTGCACCAGGTTACGGTATCCGTCCTGGTTCTCGCAGAGAAGAGTCAAATGGTACAGAGCATCATCCACCTTGGGTGTCCGGTCGAATCTGTGCCGCGGAGCAACGTATACCTCGCAACCAATAATAGGTTTAATTCCGGCTTTTCTAGCTTGTTTGTAGAAATCGATTACCCCGTAGAGAACACCGTGATCCGTTATGGCCAATGCAGGCATACCCAACTCTTTGGCCCTTTTAACCAGTGACGATACACGTACCGCCCCGTCCAAGAGACTGTATTCGGAATGGGTGTGAAGATGCACAAATCCTTGCATGGAACCACCTGTGTTTCGTTATTTTTGTGTTTCGCTTTTTTTAGTCAAATCCTTCTCAAACGGCTGTTCAGAATTCCTCCTACCCGGCCGCACTCAGCCAAAGTCAAAGCCTTCCAGCCTTCACGTTCCACTTTCTCCAGGAGACCGAGTTCCGCGAGTATCTCGAGTTTAAGCTTCTCTACCGGAGTCAGTTTTGCCTTAGCACCTGGGCCCTTACCCGTGTTCCTGTTTTTGTTCATCCCTATCTCCTCCGGTAATAGCTTTGCCCAGGAACCAGCAACCTTAATCTTGAAATGCAGCTAACGAAGTCTTGACCGCATCCATCCCCGCAACGTAATAAGCTAACCGCAGGGCCTCGCAGATCTCCATGTCCGTGGCACCGGCTCCCCGTGCCTGAGCCGCCAGTACTTTTACCCCTTCCTGAGCCCCCTTGTACGCATCCAGGGCCAAGGTAATCAGGTATTTCGTCTTAGCATCAAGGGCACCGGGAGTCATGGCCAGTTCTACAACCGCTTTTAACTGTTGATAAAACACAGGATCGATATCTCTCATTTTCTCTACAAACCAGGGTATCCTTACCTCCATGGCAAAAGCTCGCCTCCCCTTGTCACAAACATGTTGCCTTTCGAAACTATCGGCCTCAACTCACAACTGCAAAATCGTTATCCTGAAACCATTATAAAGGAAGTTTCTCCCTCTATAAACCTCGATCAGGGGGACGGTTCTGTTGTGATCACTTTTAGTGATCACAACAGAACCGTCCCCCTGTGCCGACCCCTGTGCCGAAAAATTTTTTCATTGCTTGCAGGTATTTTTTGTTATCTGTAGAAATACTTTACATGCCTAACCTGGAGAAAGGAGGTATTACCTTTGTTCAGCCACCTGATTGGCAAGCCGCTCAAACGTTATGATATTTCGGTTTTTGAAAACTACCCTCCTGAGGCCATCCTAGAGTACCACCATCATCGGGATCTAGAAATCGAATTTCAAACCTACCGCCTGCTCAAAGAAAAAGCTTCTTGTCAGGAATCAGAAAACCCGGTTGTCGCATCGTGGGTCTCGTTTTTCGACGAGGTTCTGAAAGCAAAAGAAGACCTTGAAATGAATTTGGACAACAGTTTCCTACCCGTTCTTGGTCCATACTATTACCCCAGGACTAATACCACCGTTTTCTTTACCTCCTACACGCCTGCAGCCGAATGTGTGAACGCGACAGACCTTCAGTACCTGTGTTCACTAGCCGAGCCCCCCTTGCCCAACGATAAAGTGGTCAAACACTACCAATCCATCAAGAAATTAACGTGATTAGCGGGAGGAGTCAATAATGAAGCCTAAGCCTGAACCTTTGGTCAACATTGAAATGTGCCTGCTCGCTCACCATGAATTCAAAATATTGTCAGACAAGGTGAGTTATTACAAAGCTCTCATACGGGAAAGAATGAAATTTATTCGTCACCCGGACATAACCCCTAAAGAGCCGGAGCCACCGGGAGAAAAACCGGACAAGCCTTCTCCGCCTGAACGACGTATCCTAAATTACATTCCACTGGTAACCAGGCGTAAAAAGCTGGAGTACGAAAAGGCCTGCGAAGAGTATAACCACAGGCTCAAAGAATACTACATTGCCTACAAGGAATACGAAAAGGCGTGTGACCGTTATAAAGAAGCTTTGCAAAGGTGGGAGACTGATAGAGAGGCCCTGCTCACCCAGAGCCAGGAAGACATTAAGCTGGCCAGGAAAAACCTCAAAAAAGCGAGCAGACTGCTGAAAATGTACCTGGAAGTCATTGAAAATTCCCAAATACACCCCGCATACAGGCAACCCGAAACCCTCGAGAAGTTCAAGTCCTACTTAGAAACCGGACGGGCTTCAACCGTGCAGGAATGCATAAACCTGTACGAAACTGAAATAACCTGGCAGCAACTCCGGGGGAGCCAAGAGAGGATGGAAAACCAGTTAACCGCCACCATTCACTTCATCCAAAATGACCTTACCCGGGCAACGGCGCAAGTGGCCTGTATCGAAGATGCTTCTGTAGCACCAAAACAGGGCAATAACGATAGCCCCATTCTTGCAAAATTAATCATCAGGTCGCGTGGGAAGGCTCCGCCTTCAGTCCCAGAATTCGGCGTTAACCGTATAAGCCATCCCCCTAAGAACCTCATTGCTTCCCTAAGGTATCGGGTGCTCAGGTTGCCACCCTTGTGAACACCCTTGATTTTCTTCAATCCCGGTGATAAGATTTTAGGTGTCAGTTTCACAAGGTATATATGGTCACCGGGATGTGGCTCAGCTTGGTAGAGCGCCTGGTTCGGGACCAGGAGGTCGCTGGTTCAAATCCAGTCATCCCGACCATGGAAACAAAGGACTTCAATCATAGAAGTCCTTTATTTTTTCCGTCTCAATTGCGCCTCTGGTACACACCAGCACACGATCTACCCCGCCTGTCCGTACTTGCGAAACAAATGCCAACACTGCTTCCGGGGTCTCAGCTGGGGTTAAGTCCAGAATTCGTTTACCGTAAAATCTAATCTTGAGTATAATACTCTTGCTCCTGCCGAATCAGGTTTGAGGACCGTGTAGCACCGCTGCCTGGCAGAGGCGTTACTCTTCACCGAGCCATAACTCCTGGTAGTTGTTGCTTGCCGCATCCGCCCGGTATTTGTTTTGGATATCCTGGACCTGCGGAACCAAGCTCTGAATACGTTCGCGGATATTCCGCTCTGTGGCCTCGTCTATTACCACAACTCTGTCTTCATCTAACTCGACCCCAATTTGCAGGTTACCGCTTTGAGGATCAGCGGTTACCAACAATCCTTCGTACTGTTCTTTGGCAAACTCCTTTCCCCCTAAGAACTCTCTCTTGCTTACTACCTGACCTTTTCTGGCCATTTTCCTTCCTCCTTCGGTTTATATTCATGAGGTAGTCTTTCCCGAATACAGGGCAGTGTATACTAAAGGGTCCTTAGGAGGGTCATCGCCATCCATTAAACCAGATCTGTTTGAGTTTCCTGTCTTAAGGCTGGAGTGATTGCTTTGCCACTTAAAGTACTTTTTGTAGTAATTATATAAATTTTAGGAGAACCTAGCAGGAACTGGACAGATGGTGTATAATAATTTTCGGTGTGTGCGTCTGCTGTCTCTTGCAGTAAATATCTAGAGTAAAGGCAGGATGTTTGGACATGCAGGTCGGAAAAAACGACTCTTTATCTAGAGCTATAGCTAAGATCGAAATTTTGTCGCTTTTCAGGCAATATCCACATACGAGAGACACCTTGGAAGGGCTCACTCGTCGGCTTTGGCTCGATGCGGAACCTGTAAGATCGGTCCTGGAAGACCTGGTCAGTTTGGGTATCATTACCAAGTCTGGCCATGGGCAACAATCCGTTTACCGCCTGAGAGTATCTTATTCCACTTCTGAAGAACAAGACTGCGGTTTGGCGGGGGAACACTGATGTTGGACCTGTTTAGAGTCCTCGACAACATATGCATTGGGGTCCTAGTCTACGGTGACAACTTGGAAATAAGGTACAGCAACCGGACCAGCAGCGTCTTAGCATCGAAGTTAGAAACACCGGGCCTGCTTTACGATGAAATCAAAGAGCTAGCCCGGCAAAGCCGTATTCAGTCTGCTCCTAAGACCAGGTTTCTGTTTTTCGAAACCCACAACCAATACCTCACATATGCGGTAACAGCCCAGAGCCTTGATGAAGGATATAAGGAAATAATCGTAACCGTCGCCGATGAAACCCCGGCTCATCGTTTAGAACGTACTCTCCTCAAAGCCGAAACCCTGACGGTAGTCGGACAGCTGGCTATAAACGCCCTCACCGAGATCAGAAACCCTCTTACCGCAGCTTTAGGCTTTTGTCAGTTTATCACCGAAACCGGTGACAAGTCCCTTCAGTTTGTCAGCTTTATCAGTGAAGAATTGGCTACCATCAAACACATTTTGGACGAGTTTACCCGCATTTCCACCACCTACCGTTAACCATACCCAAAAGATTGGAAAATATCGAGCAGGATTTTCTCCGCTTATGGCGAAATTATCCCGCTGTGAAATGATTCTCATGCCCTTAATTTTCCAGGCCTCTTTGGCCATTGGTTTTATGGGGGCGTTTAACTAGGAGGTGGTGATATCGATTAGCCACGGAAGCCCATTTCAGCCTAAACTTTGCAAGGAGGTTCGCTAGCACGAATGAAAAACAACGATGTTAAAGAAGTAAAAGTAGTAGGTCATGTCCAAGAATTAGTCGGTAACCCCTCTGCCCTGGGACTCCTAGGGCTTGCCATGGTTACTCTGGTTGCCTCTAGCCAAAAGCTAGGCCTTACCGGCGGGCCTACTGGAAGCGTTGCTTATGTTCTGCCCTGGGCCATATTTCTAGGAGCACTGGCCCAATTTGTAGCCGGCTTATACGACTTCAAACACAACAACACGTTCGGAGCCACCGCGTTCTGCGGTTACGGTTTCTTCTGGTTCGGAGTAGCCATGACCTGGATGATAAAGATGGGCATGTTCGGGCAAGCCGTAGCTGCCACCGGTGACATCAGGCAACTGGGGTTTGCTTTCCTCGGCTACTTCATTTTCACCGTGTATATGACCATTGGCTCCATGGGGACCAACAAGGTGCTCTTCATCATCTTCTTCCTTATCGACCTGTTGTTCCTGGGTCTCTTTATGAGCACGCTGGGTTGGGGAGGAGAAACTTGGCACAAGCTAGCAGCATGGTCCGAACTCTTGATCTCCATCTTCTCATTCTACGGTTCAGCAGCCTCTGTACTGAATACTCACTACAACCAGGCGGTATTACCGGTCGGCAAGCCCTTCGGCCCTTGGGTTAAATAGATACCGGTTAGCTTGACTTAATAAATAGCACACTAATCGAGTAGGAGGGGGCGGCTAACCCCCGTCCTCTCACACCACCGTACGTACCGTTCGGTATACGGCGGTTCATGAAACACTACAGAGTTTCCGATATGTCTCATACAAGCTGATTAGTCCTTGGT
>NZ_JABUEX010000028.1:0-34448 GCF_013314835.1 Syntrophothermus sp. | reverse complement strand
AGCGATGGACCTCCAAGGTCTATAATGACTTCAGACCGCATCAAAGCCTGGGATACATAAGCCCCACCCAGTTCTTACAACAACACTGCGCTAGTCCATAGTGTCTCACATGTGTTGAACTAGTACATTGTCGTGTCCCCCAGATAAGTTCTGATAAAATGATAGCAGGCCGCGGGGGCTTTGTAAAACCTTCGGGGAGGTTGTTGCTTTCGGTCCCGTTGTGTTAATTCGTAGTCGCCCGACATCTGACAGAAAGAAAGGGTGTTGTCGCGTGAGAATAGCCTATATTGATTGTTTTTCAGGAGTCTCGGGGGATATGTTGTTGGCCGCTTTAGTGGACTGCGGCGCGGATGTTTCTGAGGTCGAGGCCGGGATCAATTCGCTCGCAATTCCTCCGGTCTCCATTACAACCTCTAAGGTGAGGGTCAAGGGGGTTAGTGCTACCAGGGTTTGGATAGGAAGCGAGCGTGGGGCCGAGTTTCGTAATCTGGCGAAGATAGAGCGGATTCTAAACGATGGCAGCCTGCCCGGGCCGGTGATAGCTCAGTCGCTCAAAACCTTCCGCCGTTTAGCCTTGGCGGAGGCTAGGGTGCACGGCATTCCCGTGGACGAGGTTCATTTCCATGAGATTGGCGCTTTAGATACCATAGTTGATGTTGTAGGGTGTTTTTTGGCCTTGTATTTGCTGAGGATCGACCGGGTCTTTGCCTCTCACATTCCTTGGAATGGTGGATTTGTCACGTTGGAGCATGGCACCTACCCGGTGCCTGCGCCGGCTACTGCCGAGTTGTTGCAGGGCGTTCCGTGTTACGGTTGCGAGGCACCTTTTGAGCTCGTTACCCCCACCGGGGCTGCCTTGCTGCGGAGCATGGTAGAGGAATTTGGCCCCCTGCCCCCGATGTCTCCCCAGCGCGTCGGGTACGGGGCAGGACACCGCGAGAGGCCGGATGTCCCTAACGTTGTCCGGGTTGTTATCGGGGATTCCCCGTCGGAGGATGGGATTTTCACAGAACTGGTAGATATTTTGGAAACGCAAGTAGATGACATGGTTCCGGAGTTCTATTCGTTTCTGAGCGAGAGGCTGGCTGATTCGCCTGCCCTCGATTATTTTTACACCCCGGTGTACATGAAAAAGGGGCGGCCGGGCTGTTTGGTGACGGTGATTGCACCTGCGGGGCTGGGACAGGAAGTTGCTACGTTACTCCTCGAACATACGTCTACTTTGGGTGTTCGTTGCCAGACGGTTTCTCGGGTGGTGTTAAAGAGAGAAATCATTACGGTATCCACAGGATGGGGTGAGGTCAGGGTAAAGGTGGCCTACCTTAGCGGAAGGGCTCCGAAGATATCTCCCGAGTTTGAGGATTGTCGCTCCATAGCCTGGGCGCGGGGCCTGTCTTTGGATGTGGTTTATCGAGAGGCGGTGTCTGCTGCGGTTACCAGCCTGAGTTTGGCAGATAGCTCTGAAGGGGCGTAGGCGGGTTCGTGTGGTCTTGGCTTTGTCGGTAACTTTATGTGGAACAGTCTGTGAGAACGCAGCGCTGGCGCCCCCGTCCAGGGTTCCTTGCAATTGGAATTGCGGAGGCTGTACCTGCGGCAGGGGGGCCGGTGCCCTCTCCCGGGAAGGCCGTTTGTGGTGTTCTTGGAACGGATAAGATGCCGTAAAATAATGCAATTAGCGCCGATGTTTCACGTGAAACATTCAGCACCCTCAGCCGTAGTCCCTTCCGAAGCCCAGCGGTGCCCCCGCATAGCAACCGGAGTATATGCTTGCTACCGCGGGACACTTCGCTGCCAGCGGCTCACGAGCAATACACTCCGGGCACGCCTGCCCATATGTTACCCCAATGTTAAGCTCTTTCTATTTCTACGTCTCCAGGGTCGCTTGAAGCCCCACCTCTCGGTCCTCTCTTGCATCGCCCCGTTCCCACCGAGGCGCCTCCTCTGATTCGATGTATACAAACAGCCCCTTTTTCAGCGCTCAAAACTTGTCCCCGTTCCACCTCGGCGCCCCGCATCCTACAAATTCAGTATGTCGACTATTCTCATCAGATCCTCATCGTTATAGAAAAAAATCTCGATCCTCCCTCCTCGACGGTTTCTTTTCACACTGGCCTTGGTTCCCAGCCGCTCCTGCAATCGTTCTTCCAGGTCCACCAGCTCAGATTCTCTCGGCTCGTGCCTCCCCGTCTCTTTCTTCTTTACCCCCTCTACATCTCTTACAGATAGCCCAAACCGCACGATTCGCCGTGCTATCTTGACCTGTTCCCTCTCGTCCCTCGCCACACTTAAAATCGCGCGTGCGTGTCCCGCACTTAGCTCCCCTCTTTCTACCATGTCTCTTACTTCCGAACAAAGATTAAGTATTCGCAGTGCATTCGCCACATATGATCTGCTCTTGCCGATCCTTTCCGCCAGCTTTTCCTGGGTATACCCGTATTGTTCGATCATTTCCCGAAAGGCCAGCGCTTCTTCAACCGGGCTCAGATCCTCCCTCTGAAGGTTCTCGATAAGGGCCAGCTCCGAAGCCTCGTGTTCCCCAATCTCTCTTATGACCACAGGAATACGTTCCAACCCCACCATCGCTGCCGCCCGTAGCCGCCTCTCTCCCGCCACCACCTCGTATTTCCCAGCTTTCACGGGCCTGACGACTATGGGCTGCAGCACTCCGTGTTCCCGAATTGACGCCGCCAACTCTGCCATGCTCTCATCCTCAAACTTTTTGCGTGGCTGGCGTGCCCGCGGTTGCACGAGTCCGATATCCAACTCCAGCGAATCCCGCTCGAGGTCAGATTCCTCCGTTCCAATTAAAGCATCTAAACCCCGGCCCAGCCCTCTCCTACCCACGCTCCAAAACCTCCTTTGCTAGGTCTTGATAAACCTCTGCACCCCTCGACCGCGCATCGTAAAGGACGATGGGTTTCCCGTAGCTCGGTGCCTCGCTCAGGCGCACATTTCGAGGTATAATCGTCTTATACATTTGCCTGCGAAAATGCCTCTTCACCTCATCCACCACTTGAATCGACAGGTTTGTTCGCCCATCGAACATCGTTAACAAGACTCCCTCTAGCTGAAGCCCTGGATTTATACGTTTCTTAATAAGCGTTATGGTATGCATCAACTGACTCAACCCTTCCAGCGCGTAGTACTCACACTGGATAGGTATCATAACCGAATCTGCGGCCGCCAAGGCGTTGACGGTCAGCAGTCCTAACGAAGGCGGGCAGTCTATGTAAACGTAATCATAGTTCCGTCTGATGTTTTCAAGGCCCTTCCTCAGCCTAAATTCCCGGGCATCCATTCCCGCCAATTCTACTTCTGCCCCCGCTAATTGTATCGTCGCCGGAAGTACATCCAAGTTCCTTACCCGGGTTCTTACAACCACGCCCTGCGCCGGGAGTTCTTCCATCAACACGTTGTAGATGCATGACTGTATCTTTCGCCTGTCAATCCCTAGCCCGCTAGTAGCATTACCCTGGGGGTCAATATCCACCAGTAGAACCTTTTTCCCCTCCAAAGCCAAACACGAAGACAGGTTGACGGCCGTCGTTGTTTTCCCGACCCCACCTTTTTGGTTGGCTATCGCAATTACTCTGCCCATCCTCTCCCACATCCCTCACTCAAACGATTCCTAACAACATGTCCCCAGCTTTCCCTTCTCGGCGCCCTCCCGGCAAAGACAACCGAACTGGCCATCAA
Organism: Syntrophothermus sp.; assembly: GCF_013314835.1. Classification (NCBI taxonomy): domain Bacteria; kingdom Bacillati; phylum Bacillota; class Clostridia; order Eubacteriales; family Syntrophomonadaceae; genus Syntrophothermus; species Syntrophothermus sp. The sequence goes on along the minus strand of NZ_JABUEX010000028.1, from coordinate 30,752 downwards.
AGTAGGAGTCCCTGCCTCTCCCTCTTGGCACCCAATCGAGTACTCCCACGCCCCGCTTACACGTCTCCTTTGCTATACCTTCTCGTAAGTCATTGATTCCATATTCGTTTCTTGTTACTTTCTTTCATCTCGCCCCTTACCTAGCCGGCCCGTAATACCCCTATCCCGATTCTCTTCTTGTCTTGGGAACTCTAATCACCAACTCGTACTCGTCTTCCCGCTCCGTTTCTAACAACACCATATTGACTCCTGCCTCACGGGCACGATAAACCGTTTCTCTAATAGTGTTAACATATATCCGCGCATCTCTGATAAACATCGATAAACTTCGTCGCTTTTCACCACCCTTTATTTCCCGGGAAATACCCTGTCTTATTTTGTCGATCAGCGCCTCGGCCTCCTTCACCGTAAGCTCTTTTTCGATAATCTTCCGAACAACCTCTACCTGCTCCTCTACACTATCCAACTTAAGCAAGGCCCTGGCATGCCTCTCGCTTACCCCTCCCTGCCTGAGCAGGTCCTGCACCTCCCCCGGCAGGCGCAACAACCTGAGTTTATTGGCTATCGCGGCCTGGCTCTTCCCTACCCGCCGCGCTAGTTCTTCCTGCGTCAGCCCAAATTCCCCGATCAAACGAGCATACGCCCTAGCTTCCTCAAGGAAGTTTAGTTCCTTTCGCTGTAAGTTCTCAATCAGACTAACGGCTGCCGCCTCTTCCTCCTCCATATCACATACAATGGCAGGTACCTCCTTCCAGCCCGCCATCATACAAGCCTTTAACCGGCGTTCACCGGCCACCAGCTGGTAGCCTTCCTTCATCTTCCGTACAATAATCGGCTGAATCACCCCGTACTCTTGGATCGACTGCGCCAAGTCCCGCAGTTCCAACTCGTCAATTGCCTGTCGCGGTTGATAAGGATTGCCCCTTATCTCCTCCACTCCGATGTTGATAACCTCCCTCCTCGCTACGCCTCTGCCTAAAACCCGCGGCAACGGCAGTTTCACCCCATCCACCCCCTCTCCATTCTACAAGGGCCTCTTCTCCGGAACCCCGATTCTCGTCGGATAGGCCTCCGGCGTCTCCTTCACCTTCTCAATCGCAACCAAGTACCTCTGCCCTCCAAGCAGGCAATAAGCCTTCAGGTCCTTTACCTGACCCCCTATTACTTCTAATGCGCGGACTGCCTCCTTCAATTCAACATTACAGTTACGCCCCTTCCAGGCCACCAATAGCCCTCCCCGCTTCAACAACGGCAAGCCGTATTCCACCAGCACATTCAACCTAGCAACAGCCCTCACCAAGACAAAATCGAACATTGCCCGGAATCCATCATCCCTTCCGATCGCCTCCACCCGTTCGGTGATTACCCGCACGTTCGGAAGATTCAACTCCCTTCCTGCCATCGTCAGAAAAGCACTCTTCTTTGAATCAGCTTCGATCAGGCAGAACTTCCCCTCCGAAAAAACTATTGCCAATACCATACCGGGCAACCCGCCACCGCTACCGATGTCGGCAACCAGCTTTCCTGTTGCATCCCAGTACCTCGCAAACTCCAGACAGTCCTCAAAGTGCTTCTCCAAGTCTTCCCGCGACATCTGTTTGCTAACCAAATTGACCCTCTTATTCTCCCTCTCCAACAGCTCCTGAAACTGTCTTAACTTTCCTTCCTTCTTCATTCGCCCTGCGTTTCCTCTCCAAGTGAATCAGCAACACCGTGATGTCAGCGGGTGATATCCCGCTCATCCTCGATGCCTGCCCCATTGATTCCGGTCTAGCCGTCTTCAATTTCAACCGGCCTTCGTTCGACAACCCAACCACATCGTCGTAATCGATGTCTGGCGGGATACGTTTGTTTTCCATCCGTTCGAAGCGCTCAACCATCTCCACCTGCTTCTTTATATAACCCTCATATTTACACTCTATCTCAACCTCTTCCCTAACCTCCGGCTCGAACTCTTCCCCCACCATGGCCAACGATACCAAGTCCTCTATACTCACCTCGGGACGACGCAACAACTCCCATAAAGATACGGCCTCCCGAAGTTCTGATGTTCCCCTTTCTCGCAACAGTTTGGCAACCCCTTCGTGGCTCACCCCTACCTTGTTCCTCAAAAGCATCTCCCGCAATTCTTCCATTCTCCTAACCTTACTCCTAAAGCGAGTATACCGCTCATCGTCTACCAAACCTATATCGCGGCCTTTCTCCGTTAACCTGATATCCGCATTGTCCTGTCTTAACAGCAATCTGTACTCAGCCCTAGAAGTCATCAATCGGTACGGTTCCTCAATGCCCTTCGTAACCAGGTCATCGATCAATACCCCGATATAAGCCTCACTCCGCTTGAGAACAAACGGCTCCTTTTCCTGTACAAACAGGGCTGCGTTAATTCCCGCTATAATGCCTTGAGCCGCCGCCTCTTCGTACCCCGATGTCCCGTTGATCTGTCCAGCCGTAAAAAGGCCCTGCACAACCCTGGTTTCCAGCGTCAGCTTAAGCTGTGAGGGTAAGACATAATCGTATTCAATAGCGTACCCGGTTCTGACTATTCTAGCCTTCTCTAATCCCGGAATACTATGCAAGACTGCCAGTTGGACGTCCTCAGGCAAACTGGTATTCAGCCCCTGGATGTACATTTCATCCGTATCCAATCCTTCAGGCTCGATAAATATCTGGTGCTGCTCCTTGTGAGCGAACCTCACTACCTTATCTTCAAAAGACGGGCAGTACCTCGGTCCTACCCCTTGAATCACTCCGGTAAACAATGGAGAACGATGCAGGTTTTCTCTGACAATCCTGTGAGTTTCTGGAGTGCTGTGAGTCAGCCAACACGATACCTGGGGTTTCTCCACCCTCGGACTCATGTATGAAAAATTCAATACTCCGGGATCTCCTGGCTGTTCCTCGGTTTTGCTGAAATCTATAGATTTTCTGCTTACCCTGGGCGGAGTACCCGTCTTAAACCTTCCCAAAACTAAACCGAGTTCTCGCAGGCTTTCTGAAAGCTTAGTCGCCGGCGGAAAAGGGTTTGGTCCCCCATCATAGGTGACATCCCCCACTATAATCCTCCCTTTTAGGTAGGTACCGGTCGTCACCACCAGGGCCTTCGTCTGGTATTTAGCCCCGGTCCTGGTCACTATTCCTTCCACCCGGCCAGCCCCAGCTAAAATTTTCACCACTTCGGCCTGTAAGATATCAAGATTTGACTCTGCCAAAAGCGTCTTGGTCATTTCCTTCTGATATCTTTTCTTGTCGGCCTGGGCCCGAAGAGCCCTCACTGCCGGTCCTTTTGCTGTATTGAGCATCCTAATCTGCAGACGAGCTTTGTCAATGTTCTTGCCCATCTCGCCCCCCAAGGCGTCAATTTCTCTCACCAACTGACCCTTGGCCGGGCCGCCCACGGAAGGATTACATGGCATTAATGCTATTCCGTCTATACTTATCGTGACTAATAAAGTCTTGCAACCCATCCGGGCAGCGGCTAAAGCCGCTTCGCACCCCGCATGTCCAGCCCCAATTACTATGACGTCATAACTTCCGGCCTGGTACTCCATTCTCCCTCACCTCACTTCCCTATACAATAATCTCTAAATATCCTCTCAATCACGTCTTCCTTTAATGTCTTCCCTGTAATCTCTCCTAGGGCTTCTAGAGCCTCCCCGATGTCGACCGCCAGGCAGTCCAACGAGGTATTTGTTTCCAGCCCAGCTAAAAAACCTTCCATTGACGTTTTAACCCGCCGAAAAGCTTCTTCCTGTCGCAAATTAACCATTATATCTTCGTCACCTGCTTCTACCTTTCCTGCCAGCACCGCCTCTTCAATCGCGGATTCCAGTTCCTCCAATCCGATTTCCTCTTTTACCGATCCTCGTACCACCGTTTGCCCAGGAAACAATCTCTCCACTTCCTCTAGGGTAACGCGTTTTTCTTCCAGGTCCTCTTTATTAACCAGCACTATTACCCTCCTGCCCGCAACCATCTTCGCAACCCTCTCGTCCTCTTCGCTTATACCAGCACCCGCGTCCAAAACCGCCAATATTATATCGGCCTCGCTGATAACCTCTTCGCTTCTCTCCACGCCAATCCGCTCCACCAAATCCCCGGTCTCCCTTATCCCTGCGGTATCCATGATATTGACCGGAATTCCCTTGACATTAATATAGTCCTCCACAATATCCCTGGTGGTTCCCGGAATGTCGGTTACGATGGCCTTCTTCTTCCGCAACAATGCATTCAAAAGACTCGACTTCCCCACATTGGGCTTACCCGCAATCACTACCTTTACTCCCCACTGGTACACCCTGTTTCTCTCTCCCGCCCTCAGTAAACCCTCTAACTCCCGTAATATCTCTTGTGCTTGCTGCCTAGCTATTTCCTCGTCAAGGTCTCCCACCTCTTCCGGAAAGTCGATACTGGCCTCAACCATGGTATTCAAACCCACTAACCTGTCCTCTAGTTCTGCTACCCGCTTTCTCAGCATCCCTTCAAGCTGCTTAACCGCCATGCTCATACCTTTTTCAGTTTTAGCCCTGATTATGTCTATCACCGCTTCAGCTTGAGAAATATCCAGCCTGCCGTTAAGAAATGCCCTCTTTGTGAACTCTCCCGGTTCTGCCAGCCTAGCCCCGTTTTCCAATACCGTTTCCAGACACCTTATGGCAGCCAATACACCCCCATGGCAGTTTATCTCTACCACGTCCTCTGCCGTATAGCTTTTTGGTCCCCTCATAACTGTGACCAAAACTTCATCAACATGATTTCCTTTTCTGTCCACTATCCAGCCTAGCCCGAGGGTATAACCTCCTCGATCCTTCAGCCTCTTTCCCCCAGGCACGGGCCGAAATACCTTTTCTACTATGTCTACCGCTTCACGGCCGCTTACCCGAACGATGGCTATACCGCCCTCACCCAAGGGAGTAGCGATAGCCGCAATAGTATCCTCCAGCATCCCATCCGTCTCCTCCTGCACATGATGACACACGCTTCCGGCGAACCCGCCGACGGCCTGACAGTTTTCTTTACTCTATATTTAAAATTTACCTAAAAAAAAGGCCTTCTATAAGGCCTTTTTCGTTCTTTTTATATACCATAGTACATGTACACTTTATCTTGCACTTCTCTCGGTTTCTCTCCCATCCCTCACCGCTTCAACGAAATGACGACTTTCCTATTTGGTTCCTCGCCCTGGCTAAAAGTGACTATACTCGGGTCATTTTGTAACACCGTGTGTACAATGCGCCTCTCTTGCGGACTCATCGGTCTCATCACTATGCTTTTTCGCGTGCGCTTTACCTTATCTGATAATTTCAAAGCCAGGTTTTTCAGGGACTCTTCCCTCTTTAATCTATAATCTTCGACATCCAGGACTACCCTTACTTTCTCCTGCCTGTCTTTGTTTACCATTAACCCCAAGAGAAACTGCAGCGAATTCAGGGTCTCTCCCTTCCTGCCTATTAACAAGCCCATGTCTTTTCCTACTATATTGACCCTTACCACCCCATCGTTAAACTCTGCCTTCTGAATCTCATAATCCAGCTTCATACTATTCAAAATGTTAACCAAAGTTTCTCTGACTTTTTCTTCCGGTTTTTCCCTCAAGGTCACTCTAACTACGGCCGATTTTTTGCCTATCACCCCTAGTATCCCTTTGCTCGGCTCTTCCAAAACCTCAATTACAACGTCTTCAAATTCTGCGCCCAACTCTTCCAAAGCTGCTTTCACCGCTTCATCCACGCTTTTTCCCCTTTTTTCTACGCTCTCCATCTCCATCCTTTCCTCCTTCGTCGCTCATCACACTTTCTTTCTTGCCTTCTCCCCCTGCTGCCACCACTTTTCCCTTCTCCACTCTACCGTCTGGGCTATCTTTTGTTCCCCCGCTGCGCGCATTCACCCACGCTTGCTGGGCAATGCTTAAAACGTTAAAGGTAACCCAATACAAAGCCAACCCTGCCGGCAGAGTTGCGGCCAACCACGCTATAAAAACAGGCATGACATAAAGCATGCTCTTTTGGCTCGGGTCATTCGGATCCAGGGTCGAAAGTTTCTGTTGGATGTATGTAGTTACACCCGCTAATATTGCAAAACCGTAATAAGGATCGGGTTTGCTGAGCGTTGGTACCCACAAAAAAGCCGCGTGGGCAGGCACCGTATATTTTAATTGATAGAGGGCTCGGTAAAAAGCCACCAAGATAGGCAACTGAATCAACAGAGGCAGACAACCGCTCAAAGGGCTTACCCCATGCTCTTTATACAAATCGAAGACTTCTTTTTGCATCCTCTGCGGATCTTCTTTATACCTTTCCTGCAAGAGCTTCAGCCTAGGCTGAAGCTCTTGCATTTTCCGCATCGACTTCATTTGCTTGTGGGTAAGCGGGTAAAGAAGCAGCTTTATTGCTATCGTTACCAATATAATCGCAAACCCATAATTTGGCAGACCTATTGCTACTGTTATGTGGTAAAAGCCTTGTATCAGATCAGCAAAACCCTGGACAATGCTAGACCACAAGCTTATCCCCGTCTGTCAAACCCTATCCCTTGGCTACTGTTTGACAGCAGGTTCACCTCCTTTTCTCTATCATGGAACTGGGTCAAACCCTCCTGGATGAAAAGGGTGGCACTTTGCTATTCTCTTAACCCCTAACCATACTCCCTTTAAGGCACCGTATCTTTCAATCGCTCTAATCATGTATTCGGAACAAGAAGGTACAAACCGACAACAAGGCATCTTCCCTTTGGACAATACCTGATACAGCCTTATGAGCCCGACCAATGCCCTTTTCACTTTAACAATTTGCTCCTCTTCAGCAGTCTTTCATAATCACTCTTCACGCTTGCAAAATCAGCCTCCCTGCACAGGGGTTTTACGATGACAATCACGTCGTAGCCTTGCCTCACCTTCGAATCCAAGGTTCGCGCAACTTCCCTGACCCTCCGCCTGCTTTTGTTACGTATGACTGCTTTTCCTACTTTCTTACTCGCCACAATTCCATAGCGGTTTTTTCCTGCCGCGTTTTCACCAACGTACAGTATCAAGTAGCGCCCGAAAACCTTCTTACCCTTGGAATAAACCTTCTCAAAATCCTTACGCTTTCGTAACCGTTGGTCGGACTTCAACATGTCAAACAAACCCCATAAAGCAAATGAAAGGCCGCTCCCGGCCTATGCTGTGAGTCTTTTCCTTCCTTTTCTCCGTCGTCTCGCAATAACCCTCCTACCTCCGGCACTCGCCATTCTAGTTCTGAATCCGTGAACCCGTTTTCGAACTCTTCTTTTTGGCTGGTACGTCCTCTTCATAACGCAGATTTCCTCCCTTATGTTCACCAATGCACATTTCAATTATATTTTCTCCCCCTGGGCCTGTCAAGAAAACCCCCCACCATCTTCTAATTTTGCAGCTGTTTTGTTATCATGACTGTGTAACTGCAGTTATCCACAGGGATTCTCAGAATATTTACTGCGCTTTTCCACATCTTCACAGCAGGAGGATTTAAGCCATGTCTAAAGACTACTCGATTATCTGGGAGACGGCTTTAGACACCGTTCGACAAGAGATTGGTCCCACAAGTTTTGAAATATGGTTTTCCCCCGTGACTTATCACGACTTTGTCGACAACAGATACCTTATCCACGTTCCCAATCCATTATACAAGGAATGGATAGAATCTCGATATCTTCACATCCTTGAAAGGGTTTTAAGTGAGCTCCACCGCGAGCCTATATCTGTAAGGCTGGTACTTCGTTCCCCTGAAGCAGGAGAACCGGGTGCCCTGGTCCTCAACCGCAAGTATACCTTTGACACTTTCGTAGTAGGTAACAGCAACCGCTTTGCTCATGCTGCTTGCTACGCAGTGGCCGAAGCCCCGTCTGACTCCTATAATCCGCTTTTTATTTACGGCGGCGTCGGATTGGGTAAGACTCATCTAATGCAAGCTATAGGTCACCATATTCTCCGCAAAGATCCTTCTTACAAGATAGTGTACGTATCCTCTGAACAATTTACTAACGATTTAATCGACTCTATCAGAGACCGTAAAACAGCAGAATTTCGTAATAAATACCGAAGTGTCGACCTTTTGCTTGTAGACGACATCCAATTTGTAGCCGGAAAGGAGCAGACCCAAGAAGAATTCTTTCACACATTTAACGCCCTGTACGAGGCTAATAAACAACTGGTTATCTCTAGCGACCGTCCGCCCCGAGATATACCTACTCTCGAGGATCGGTTACGTTCTCGCTTCGAGTGGGGACTTATTACCGATATTCAGCCTCCGGATTTCGAAACCCGCTTGGCTATTCTCAGAAAAAAAGCCCAATTGGAAAACTTCAACGTACCGAATGATGTGATGTCATACATAGCCGATTATATACAGTCCAACATCAGAGAACTAGAAGGAGCCCTTATCCGTATTGTTGCCTATGCCAATATATCCAACCAACCAGTAACTCTTGAACTGGCGGAACAGACCCTTAAGGACGTTCTCGCCCTTGGCAATACGCGAATCATAACCATGCAAGCCATAAAAGAAACAGTCGCTGAATATTTCGGATTGAAAGAAGAAGAATTAATTTCTAAACGGCGGACCCGGCACCTTGTTTTCCCTAGACAGATAGCCATGTTTCTATGTCGGGAGATGACTCCATCATCCTTTCCTCAGATTGGAGAGGAATTCGGTGGTCGAGATCACACTACTGCGCTCCACGCTTACGAAAAAATATCTTCTGATATTCAACATGACCGATCTTTATTAAAGATCGTTACCGAGATTGCTAAGAAATTAGATCCCAACTACGTTCCCCGTGTTTAGAGGAAGTTTTTACACAGACAGGTACTGTTTACAACCGGGTTTTTTAAGCGTTATCCACATATTCACCGCTTCTACTACTACGTTTCTTAAGTAAGAACAACAAGAAGACTAACTTCCTGGAGGTGTAACCGTGAAATTCTCTATTAACCAGCCTGAACTAGCACGAGTTGCTGCACTAGTGCAGAGAGCGGCATCCACCCGCGAAACAGTTCCCGTTCTTTCTGGCCTTCTCCTCAAGGCCTCAGCTACTGCCGGCCTCTCCATGACCTGCACAGACCTAGAAATCGCTTTGAGCGCCCACACGTTAGAGGCGAACGTGATAGAAGAAGGAACAGCTCTAGTCAATGCTCGGTACTTTGCCGACCTGGTTCGGTATCTACCCAACATCGAGATACAAGTATTTACGGACGACGAAAATTCTCGGTTAACCGTAAACTACGGTCGCTCTCAGACCCACCTACACCTGTATAATCCCCAGGAGTTTCCGGAAACTGGTCGTCAAGAGCCTACTCCTTTGTTATCCGTATCGCAAAAAACGTTGAAAGAACTTTTGCGCAAAACCTCCTTTGCGGCTGCAGTTAACCACTTTAAACAGGTCTTTACAGGGGTGTTGTTCGACTTCACTCCTGACCAACTAAGGGTAGTAGCTTCTGACACTCACCGTCTGGCTATGATGTCATTCCCGATGTCTTCTACTCATACAGAACCAAGACAGTTGGTCATCCCCTCCCGAACCGTAGCTGAGCTAATCCGCATCCTAGACGACTCAGAAAAAGAGGTTTCGTGTGGGTTGGCAGGGAACAATATTGTGTTCACCTGTGAAGAGCCCGGCTTCCAGCTTACATCGAGGTTGCTGGAAGGTCAGTATCCGAATTATCTTCCGGTAATACCGGGCAACTTCGTGTCCACTGTAAAACTAGAGCCCGGGCCTCTGGCCAACGCACTGGAAAGGGCTGTATTGATGCCAACCGATAAACAGAGTTCCAAACAGCCGATCCGGCACGTAACTCTAGAGTTGAAGGATAGAGAACTGAGGGTATCCGCTTACTCCCAAAAAATGGGAGAACTACAAGAAGTGCTCGAAGATATCTCCGTCGAAGGAGAAAGCAACGTCCAGATTTCTTTTAACACCCGTTACCTCCTCGATGTAATCAAGGTATTACAAGGAGAATGCACGACTATAAGTCTGAAATTCACGGGTTCCTTAAGTCCTGCCTTGATTCAGGATCCGTGTAAAGACGATTACCTTTATGTTTTAGTACCGCTAATTACGCATTAAAGCGAGCGTGTATTCGGTTTGAAAATACTGAAATTAGAAACAAGGTTTTTTCGTAACCTGGTGTCGTGTGTCATTGAGCCCTGTAGCAGAATTAACGTAATTTTAGGAAAGAACGCGCAGGGAAAGACAAACCTTCTCGAAGCGATTTACGTTGTAGGTCACAACAGATCCTTTCGCGGGGCCCGGGATAAAGATTTAGTAACGCACGGCCGCCGGGAAGGATACCGCTTAAAGGTTACTTACGCGCTTGATGAACGGATCATTATTTTTGAGCAGCGTTACTCAGAGAGTAAAAACAAGGTTCTACGTCTGAACAACAAGCCCGCTGCTTCTAAAACCCAGCACCGCCTCAAAAGCGTCGTTTTTACTCCAGAAGACCTGTACCTAATTAAAGGAGAGCCTGAAAGACGGCGGAACTTTTTAGATAGTATTTTATGCCAATTAAGACCCGAATATGAACGCACCCTGGAAAGCTACAAAAAAATACTGGGTCGACGCAACGCATACCTAAAACAGAGCTGTAACTTTGGCCAGGGTATGAGGGTACTACAGGGTATGTTTGTCGAAGCTGCAGTTCCCTTAATTTGTGCCAGGCTTAACCTTGCTGCTATACTAGAAAAGGAAGTGTCAAAGCTTTATCAACTGCTAAGCGGTGAAGCAGAAGATGTTTGTATGAGGTATGTATTGTCTTTTCCTCTGGAAACAGGCAAACTTACTCCCGATTTACTAGCCGCTTCACTGGAGAAAGCTTTAGAGGTAAGCAAGGATAAAGAGCTGAAGCAAGGAATTACACTGGTAGGTCCGCACCGCGATGACTTTAATCTCTACCTCAGGGGACATAACGCGCGGACATACGCTTCCCAAGGGCAACAGAGGAATCTCGCCGTAAGCCTAAAACTGGGAGAGCTCGCGACCTATAAAAATATAAAAGGCTATTTCCCGGTGTTGCTTTTAGATGAAGTACTGGCAGAGCTCGATAAGAGTCGGAGGACTCTACTTCTGGAGTATCTGCAGCAGGCAGAATTTCAAACCTTCATCTCTTCGGTGGAAAGAGAAGATGTAGTAGCTGTCGCGGGTAAGGTCTTCGCAGTCGAAGACGGCAGGATAACTGAGGAGGTCGGATAAAAAATGTACATGCACCTGGGGGAGGATTATACTGTTTTTCTAAACGAGGTAATAGCCATCGTGAATATCGATGGTCTGATTGACAGGAGCGTCAAGGATATAATAGATCTGGCCCAGGCCGAAAAAAAACTTTGCCGCATAGGAGAAAAGGGCAAGGAAAAATCACTCATAATAACCGAGCAGTATGTTTACTTATCCCCCATTTCTTCCCTTACCCTGTTCAAGAGGGGGCACAGCTTTCTAGGAGGAGGTCTTCTGGTTTGAACATAAACGGATCTAAGAACGAATACACCGCTCTTGATATACAAGTATTAGAAGGATTGGAAGCGGTAAGAAAGAGACCCGGCATGTATATAGGCTCTACAGACTCGCGCGGCTTGCACCACCTGGTCTTTGAGATAGTTGACAACAGCATTGACGAAGCCGTCGCGGGGTATTGTGATGAAATCAAGGTTATTATTTTGGATGACTCTACCGTTACCGTCACCGATAATGGCCGCGGAATACCTGTTGACATGCATCCGAAAATGGGCATCCCGGCTCTAGAAGTGATACTGACGACACTCCACTCCGGAGCCAAGTTCGGGGGGAGCGGGTATACCATCTCTGGAGGCTTGCATGGGGTTGGGTTGTCGGTGGTGAACGCCCTTTCAAGATGGTTGGAGGTGGAAGTAGCCCGCGACGGCCAGCTTTATCATCAGCGTTATGAGCGGGGTAAACCGGTAACCCCTCTTGCCGTTACCGGGGCCTGCCAAACAACGGGAACCAAAATAACCTTTAGCCCGGACCCGGAAATTTTCGAGGAAATATGTTTTTCAGCGGAAATAATAGGGCAAAGGCTAAGGGAACTTTCATACCTGAATCAAGGAACCCGTATCGTGCTTTGCGATAAAAGGACGGGGCGGGACGTGGAGTATTACCATACCGGAGGAATAAGGGACTTTGTAAAATACTTGAGCAAGAACAGGGAACCATTGAGTCCAGAGCCGATATATTTCAGGATAGGAAAAGAAGGAACGGTAGTGGAAGTAGCTATACAGTATAATACCGGTTACACCGAAACCCTCCTATCCTATGCCAACAATATCCATACTCAGGAAGGTGGGACTCACGAGCTAGGGTTCAAAAACGGCTTGACCCGGGTGGTCAACGAATACGCTAAGAAACAGGGGATGCTCAAGGAAAATGAAGGAAACCTTCTCGGAGAGGACATACGCGAAGGGATGACCGCAGTTATCTCGGTTCTGGTGCAGGATCCCCAGTTCGAGGGCCAAACCAAAACCAAGCTAGGGAACGCCTTCATCCGTAGCCTGGTTGAAGGGGCAGTAAGCGATTTTGTAGGGGCTTTTTTTGACGAGAACCCCTCACTGGCCAAAAAAATCGTGGAAAAAGCCATTGCGGCGCGGCGGGCCCGGGAAGCGGCTCGCAAGGCTCGAGAACTAACTCGCAGAAAGAATCTCCTGGATTCCACATCACTCCCGGGTAAACTAGCGGACTGTAGTGAAAAAGACCCGGCCCTTTCCGAGCTGTACCTGGTAGAAGGGGACTCCGCCGGCGGTTCGGCTAAACAAGGACGTGACCGCAACTTCCAGGCTATTTTACCTTTGAGAGGGAAGATTTTGAATGTAGAAAAGGCCCGATTGGACAAGGTGCTTTCTAACGAAGAGATTCGAGCCCTCATAACCGCGATCGGGACTGGAATAGGGGAAGACTTCGATATAAATAAAGCTCGCTACCACCGGCTTATTATCATGACTGACGCCGATGTCGATGGGTCCCATATAAGAGTATTGTTGCTAACGTTCTTCTACCGCTATATGAGACCACTCATCGAGGCCGGCTACGTTTACGTTGCCCAGCCGCCTCTCTACGAGCTGAAAAGGGGGAAAGAGGTCCACTACATTTACAATGACAGAGAACTCCAGCGGTTTTTGGAACAGCAAGGGAATAAGAAGTACGGGGTGAAACGTTATAAAGGATTGGGAGAGATGAACCCGGAACAATTATGGGAAACCACGATGAATCCGGAAAACCGAACGCTGCTCCAGGTACGAATCGAAGACGCCATAGCTGCCGACGTCATATTCTCCAGCCTGATGGGCGAAAAAGTCGAGCCCCGGCGTGAATTCATCCAGGAAAACGCGCGTTTAGTTACGAATCTAGATATTTGAGAGCCCAGGTACAATCGCCGGCGAGAAAAACCAGGCCAGGAGAAATACCCTCTTGGTCTGTTTTTGTGCTACCTTGAAAGCACGGCCAGCATTTGCTTGCCATTAGGCAGACGTTATAATTATCATAGGATAGTCAATTGATGAACCAACTGCTTTCCCAGGAAGGAAATGGTTTATGGATAACCCATTCTGAACCAAGGACTAGGAAGTTAGGAAGAAGGGACGAGGAAGTTGCAGGCCAGTCAGACAAAAGTGTTACCAATCGACATAGAGAAAGAAGTAAAGAGATCATTTCTCGACTACTCAATGAGCGTCATCGTGTCTCGAGCACTTCCCGATGTAAGGGACGGGCTAAAACCGGTTCATCGTCGAATTCTGTATGCGTTCTACGAACAGGGTATGACGCCGGAGAAACCCCACCGGAAGTCGGCTAACCTGGTGGGTTTAGTACTAGGACAATACCATCCGCACGGGGACGCGGCTGTCTACGACGCGATGGTCAGAATGGCCCAGGACTTCTCGATGCGTTACTGCCTTGTGGATGGTCATGGTAACTTCGGTTCCGTAGACGGAGATTCTCCTGCCGCGATGCGGTACACCGAAGCCCGGTTAACAGCCCTGGCAGTGGAGATGCTGAGGGACATTGAGAAAGACACAGTAGATTTTAGGCCCAACTATGATGATACGCGCCAGGAACCGGTAGTACTACCAGCAAGGCTGCCGAACCTACTAATCAACGGATCTACCGGTATCGCAGTGGGGATGGCGACCAGCATACCCCCACACAACCTGACCGAGGTAGTGGAGGGTCTAATCCACTTGTTGGAAAACCCGGAAGCTACCGTGGATGAATTGATGCGGTACATCAAAGGGCCTGATTTTCCAACTGCCGGATTGATAATGGGCACCAGAGGGATGAGACAGGCCTACCGCACCGGAAGAGGAAGCGTGACCGTCAGGGGTAGGTGTGAAATAGAAGAAAAGAAAGGCGGCAGGACCAGCATTGTTGTAACAGAGATACCTTACATGGTGAACAAGGCAAAGCTGGTGGAACGGATAGCTGAACTCGTTAAGGAGAAAAAGATCGATGGCATAACCGATCTTAGGGACGAGTCGGACCGCAGGGGAATCAGGATAGTAATGGATATCAGGAGGGACATCTCGCCCTCAGTCATATTGAATAAGCTGTATAGGAACACCCAGTTACAAGATAATTTTGGCATTACCTTGCTGGCTCTGGTGGATGGCGAGCCTCAGGTATTGAATCTTAAGGAGATGCTCAACCAGTACCTTAACCACCGGCGGGAGGTAATAAGGCGGCGCACAGAATTCGATCTCAAGGTAGCCAGAGATAGGCTGCACATAGTAGAAGGATTGAAGATAGCGCTGGATAACTTGGACGAGGTAGTCGACATAATTAGAAATTCGCCTGATGTGAAGACAGCCAGAAACAATTTGATGTCGAGGTTTGATTTGACGGAGATGCAGGCTGAGGCTATTGTTGAAATGCGCCTGCGCCAGCTAACCGGGCTGGAGAGAAACAAGTTAGAGGAAGAATACCGAGAACTGGTAGGCCGGATATCAGACCTCGAGGATATCCTGAGACGTCCAGAACGCGTTCAGGCCATAATTAAAGAGGATCTCATCGATATCAAAACGCGGTTTGGGGACAAGCGACGGACGGAAATAAGGGAAGAGGATGCCAGCTTTGAAGCCGAAGATCTCATCGAGGAAGAAAGCATAGTCGTTACTCTAAGTAATCGCGGTTATATCAAGAGACAACCCTTAAGTACTTATCGCAGCCAACGGCGTGGAGGGAAAGGCGTAACCGGAACAGCGATTCGCTCCGAGGACTTTGCTACCGACATCTTTGTGACGACTACCTTGTCTACCTTGTTGTTCTTTACTAACCATGGACGGGTCTACTCCTTGAAAGCGTACCAGGTTCCAGAGGCCTCGAGACAGTCGAGGGGAACCCCGGTTATTAACTTTCTCCGCTTAAATCCCGGCGAAAAAGTGAACACCGTCATATCGGTAAACAGGTTCGACGCTGGTCAACACTTGGTAATGGCTACCCGTACCGGTATGGTGAAAAAAGTCCCCATCGACGAGTTTCGGCAAATTAGACGTAGTGGGATCATCGCCATCAATCTGCGCAACCAGGATGAGTTAGTTGGCGTACAAAAGATTTACAAAGGCGACCGTTTGGTCTTGGTGACGGGCCGGGGGTACTCTATCGTGTTTGATGAAGGGGATGTCAGAGTTATGGGACGCGGGGCTGCTGGGGTGAGGGGGATCTCCCTTGAGCAGGGCGACAAGGTAATCGACATAGACAAATACAAGGAAGGGGCCGACATGTTGTTGGTCACAGAACGAGGGTATGGCAAGCGTACTAGTCTTCAGGAATTGCGCCTACAAAAAAGAGGTGGAAAAGGGCTGAAAACCATTCAGATATCGGAGAAAACAGGGGAACTAGTGGGAGGCAAAGCCGTTTTTCCCAAGGAAGAGTTTGTAGCTTTGACCGGTGCCGGATTTGTGATCAGGCTCAAAGTGGATGACGTTCCGCGCCAGAAACGCTATTCGCGCGGAGTGGTCGTCATGAGATGCGATGATAACGACCATATAGTGTCGATCGCTCGCTTTAAGTCAGAGGACGAAGAAGAATAATTTATGGCATGTACCTATATTGCGAACGGAGGGATAAAGGATGGCAGAAAAAGGGACCTTCACGGTAAAAAAAGGCTTGGCCCAGATGTTGAAAGGCGGAGTAATTATGGATGTTACTACTCCGGAGCAAGCGAAGATCGCGGAAGAAGCCGGAGCGTGTGCGGTTATGGCCCTGGAAAGAGTACCGGCAGATATCAGGGCTGCAGGCGGTGTGGCCAGGATGGCAGATCCTACGGTCATTCTGAGAATAATGGAAGCAGTTACTATTCCGGTGATGGCCAAGTGCCGGATCGGGCATTTTGTTGAGGCCCAGATTCTTGAAGCGTTGGGGATTGACTACATTGATGAAAGCGAGGTCTTGACCCCGGCCGATGAAAAATTTCACGTCAACAAGCACCTTTTTAAGGTGCCGTTCGTGTGCGGAGCAAGGGATCTGGGAGAAGCCCTGCGCCGGATAGGGGAAGGAGCAGCCATGATCCGAACCAAAGGCGAACCGGGAACAGGAAACGTGGTTGAGGCCGTGCGCCATATGCGTAGGGTTATGGATCAGATTCGTTGGTTGAAGGGACTCCCCAAGGAAGAGCTGATGACCGCAGCCAAGGATCTGCAGGCACCTTACGAATTAGTAGTAGAGGTAGCAGAGACCGGGCGCTTGCCGGTGGTGAACTTTGCGGCAGGGGGGATAGCGACTCCTGCAGATGCCGCGCTCATGATGCAGCTAGGAGCGGATGGTAATTTTGTAGGATCGGGCATCTTCAAATCGAAAGATCCGATGAAGAGAGCCCGGGCTATAGTGGCAGCGACCACTTACTATGATGATCCGTACGTACTGGCAGAAGTGTCAAAGGATCTGGGAGAGGCGATGCCTGGTATCGAGATCAGGAACATAGCACCTGAAGAAAGGATGCAAGAACGTGGCTGGTAAGAAAAGAATAGGAGTATTAGCCTTACAAGGAGCCTTCGCTGAACACCAGGAGGTACTGCACCGTTTAGGCTGTGAGGCGACAAGAGTGCGATCGCAGGGGGACATAAGGTCAGTGGATGGGTTGATAATCCCCGGGGGTGAAAGCACTACCATCGGAAGGTTGCTCGTCGATTTTAATCTAGCGGATACAATACGGCAGGCGGCCGAAGAAGGCATGCCAGTGTTTGGGACCTGCGCCGGGATGATCGTATTGGCTAAAGAAATTATTGGAAGCGAGCAGTTTCGCCTGGGATTGATGGACATGGCGGTTCGGCGCAATGCTTTTGGTCGACAAGTAGAGAGCTTCGAGGAGTGGCTCGACATTAAGGGGTTTGAACGCCAGGTCAAGGGAGTGTTTATCCGCGCTCCTTACGTGGAAAAAGTATGGGGAGGAGCGGAAGTTTTGGCAGAGCTGGATGGCAAGATCGTTATGGTACGCCAGGGAAAGCTTCTGGCCACGGCGTTTCATCCCGAATTGACGGATGACCTGGTGATACATGAATATTTCGTGCGAATGGCGTAGGAAATAGGTTGTCAAAAGCGAAAAGGGTATAATATAATAACTCATAATTTCATACCCTTAAACGCGATGAAGGGGAGTAGTAAGTGGAAGTCGAGGTTAAGAGAGCCGGTGGTAGGGTGTAAACCGGTCCAGGCTTCAGCTGAATCCACCTCGGAAGCAGGCTGCGTCGAGCAGTTCCGGTAGAGCGCCGTTATCGCTTGTTGAATGAGTGGGCTACGGTCTCGTAGTCAAGTAGGGTGGCAACGCGGGAAACACCTCTCGTCCCTGGGAATAGATGGATGAGGGGTTTTTGCATTTCTGGTTGAGGAGGAAGAGGGATGAATTTCCGGGAAGAACAGTACTTGTTATTGCCAGGACCGACTCCGGTTCCTACCAATGTGCTGAGGTCAATGGCCAAGCCAATGATCAACCACCGAGGGCCAGAATTCAAAGAACTTATAGCCGAGGTGACCGAAGGAGTAAAAAAGGTATACAAAACCAAGAACGAGGTAGTTATATTTCCAGCTGCCGGGACCGGAGCTATGGAAGCAGCGGTAGTGAATTTCATTTCTCCGGGAGATAAGGTTTTGGCTGTTTCCATAGGGGTATTCGGGGATCGTTTCGCCAAGATAGCCGAGGAATTTGGGGCCGAGGTCGAAAAGATCGACTTTCCGTGGGGACAAGCGGCAGACCCGGAGGTAATTAGGGAAAGAATAGCGCAGGATCGCCTGCGGGAGATCAAAGCGGTTGTTGTTACTCACAACGAAACCTCAACCGGGGTAGTCAATGACATAAAATCGATAAGAGAAGCGGTGGGTGACCACCCGGCATTATTCATAGTTGACGCGGTGAGCGGTTTGGGGGCCATGAATCTGGAAACGGACAAATGGAACTTGGATGTCGTGGTCAGTGGTTCCCAGAAAGCTTTTATGATTCCGCCTGGGCTGGCTTTTCTTGCCATAAGCCCGCGGGCTCTGCGGGTGGCCAAGAACTGTTCCAACCGGCGTTATTACTGGGACATAAACAGCGCCCTTAAGTATCTGGAAAAAGGGCAAACCCCGTATACTCCGGCTTTATCCTTATTCTACGGGCTGAGAGAAGCCCTGGAGATGATGGAGAAAGAGGGGATTGACAATATCATAGCCAGGCACGCGGTTTATAGGGACATGGTTCGAGCAGGGGTGAAGGCCATGGGACTTAAACTGTTGGCCGATGACAGAGTGGCTTCGTCGTCCTTGACCTCGGTAATCGCGCCCGAGGGCATAGGGGCCAACCGCATACGTAAGAGGCTTTTGGAGAGGTTCAACGTTGTGATAGCAGGCGGGCAGCAAAAGCTGGATGACGTCATTTTCCGAATCGGGCACTTAGGCAATGTTCTTTATCTTGACCTCCTGGCTGTACTAGCCGCCCTGGAGATGGTTTTGGTTGAGCTGGGAGTGGATATCGAGTTAGGGCGAGGGGTTACCAAGGCCCAAGAAATTCTTATGCAGAAAGGGGTATAACAGGTGAAAAACCGCCGTGTCATTGTAACCGAACGTATAGCTGAGGAAGGATTGGAGTTGCTGAGGGCCGAGCTGGATGTAGACTACCGGGACGGAATTAGCCGGGCCGAGCTTTTGGATATTATCGGGGAATACGATGCGCTTATCGTGAGGAGCGTTACCAAAGTTAACGAGGAATTGGTGTCGCGAGGCACTCGTCTCAAGATGGTGGGGCGGGCAGGAAATGGCATAGATAATATAGATGTGGACGCCTGCACCCGTCGCGGCATCATTGTAGCCAACACGCCGGATTCCAATACCATTTCGGCCGCCGAACAGACCATCGCTTTACTTTTGTCTTCTGTCCGGCATACGGCTGAGGCGAACGCCTTTCTAAAAGGTGGAAACTGGGACCGCAAACCTTTTCGCGGCGTCGAACTCTACGGCAAAACGGTAGGAATAGTGGGACTCGGCCGCATCGGTTCTATGGTGGCTACCAGGTTAAGGTCATTCGGGTGCCGTATCATCGCGTACGACCCGTATATATCGGATGAACGGTTTGAGCGGTTTGGGGCAGAAAAGAAGAATACCTTAGAAGAGCTTTTGCGAGAAGCCGATATCATCACGGTTCATACTCCTAAGAACGAGGAAACTTATGGGATGATAGGGGAACGAGAACTGGCTATGTGCAAAGACGGGGTCCGGGTGGTGAATTGCGCTCGGGGTGGCATCATCAACGAAGCAGCGCTTGTGAAAGCTTTAGAGTCCGGCAAGGTTGCCAGCGCGGGACTCGATGTTTTCGATGAGGAGCCCGCCTACAATAACCCGTTGTTCAAGTTTAAAAACGTAGTGGTAACTCCTCATCTAGGAGCCGACACTGTTGAAGCACAGAGACGGGTAGGTGTTAACATCGCCGAGCAGGTAATCATGGGTTTGAAGGGAGAACTAGTTCTTAACGTGGTTAATCTCCCTACGGTCTTGAGAGAAGAGCTTGAGACGTTGCGCCCGTACATCGACTTGGCAAGGGCTATGGGCAGCATGTATTATCAGATGGAAAAAGCTCCGGTTGACCGGGTGGAACTGGGTTTCAGCGGAGAAATAGCCAACCAGGAGACAGGACTCTTGACGATTGCTTTTTTGACAGGACTCCTTTCCGGAGTGATGTCAGAAAAGATCAACTACGTAAACGCCAGAATCAAAGCCGAAGAAAGAGGGATAAAGGTCTTCGAAAAGAAAGAAGACAAAAAGCTGAAAGGATATGTCAATCTGATTACTGCCCGTATCTTCAATCACGAGCATAACCTAGAAATCGCGGGTACCCTGACGGGAGGAGGCAGGCCGTACATCGTCGAAATTAACGGGTTCGACACTGACCTTTACCCGCGGGGGATAGTAGTCCTCGCGGAGAATGACGACAGGCCGGGAGTGATAGGCCCGTTTACCACTGCCCTAGGCGAAGCCGGTATCAATATATCAATGATGAGGGTATCGAGCAAAGACGGGGTGAATATGATGGCCGTCAGCGTCGACAGCAACGTGGATGACGCAACTCTCGCCCGTCTGCGATCTGTCAGCGGGGTGCGAAAGGTAAGGGTTCTCAGGTTCAAGTAGAAAAAGAAAGCGACCTCTGCAGGTTGGAGGGATAGATGATATGCTGGACCCTAGACTGGTTAGGGCAAACCCCGAAATGGTTGAAAAAGCGCTTTCGGCTCGGGGAATTCAAGGGGGACTAGACCAGTTCCTGAAGCTTGATAAGGAAAGAAGGGCCTGTCAGGTTAGAGCGGACGAGCTCAAGAATTTCCGGAACCAGGCATCAGTTGAGGTTGGGCGCCTGAAGAAGGAAGGAAAAGACACGAACGAACTGCAAGCCAGGATCCGGGAAGTAGGACAGGAGATAAAGGGCCTGGACGACCGGATGCGGGAGATTGACGAGCAACTTACCGAAATACTGCTTAATATTCCGAATCTCCCGCATGAATCGGTGCCTTTGGGTGCTGGGGATGCTGACAACGTCGAGGTGAGAAGGTGGGGGGAACCCCGAAAGTTCGATTTTGAACCACAGGCTCACTGGGATATCGGGGTAGCGCTGGATATACTTGACTTTGAGCGGGCAGCGAAACTGTCGGGGGCTAGGTTTACCGTTTACAAGGGATTGGGAGCGCGCCTGGAGAGGGCGCTGATCAGCTTCATGTTGGACCTGCATGTGGATAAACACGGATACCGGGAAGTGTTTCCCCCGTTTATGGTGACTGCTGACTGCATGGTGGGAACCGGCCAGCTACCCAAATTTGCTGAAGACATGTTCAAGGTTGAGGGACGCGAGCTTTACATGGTTCCGACAGCCGAAGTGCCGTTAACCAACCTTTATCGCGAGGAAATACTGGCTGCAGAACAACTGCCCATGTATCTAACTGCTTACACCGCATGTTTTCGAGCAGAAGCTGGTTCTCACGGTCGCGACACCAGGGGGATTATCCGCCAACACCAGTTCAACAAGGTAGAGCTCGTAAAGATAACCTCGCCCGAGACATCTTATGAAGAGCTGGAGAAGCTGACCCGGGATGCGGAGGAGGTACTGCAACTTTTGGGACTTCCCTACCGCGTAATGCTCCTCTGCACAGGAGACATGGGCTTTTCCTCAGCCAAAACCTATGACCTAGAGGTCTGGCTGCCGAGCTACGGAGAGTATAAGGAAATATCGTCCTGCTCCAACTGTGGGGATTTTCAAGCCCGCAGGGCTAATATCCGTTACCGCCCCGAGCCCAACGCTCGGCCCCAGTTCGTCCACACCTTGAACGGTTCGGGGGTAGCGGTCGGCAGGACAGTGGCCGCGATACTAGAGAATTACCAGCAAGCTGACGGCTCGGTAGTGGTACCAGAGATACTAAGGCCGTACATGGGCGGGATTGCGGTTATTAGATAGGGAGCAAAAGGCATTTGGAGGGCCTGGGGGAGGCGCGGTTCAGGTACGCGTCACCATAATCCTTAAAACGGACGGATTAAGAAATGCCCTGCGCCCTCGTTCATACATGAGTGCACTGTATAGCTGAAGTAAAGTAAAAACAGGAGTTGCCCGCTGTAGCCATCGGAGCGTTCGAAGGCAAAGCGGGCTCGGAAAGTTGACAATGAAAAGAAAGCTGTGATATACTGCTAATGCCTTAACCGGCCAACGAGTTAAGCCTTTTGGAGGGGTGTCCGAGCGGTTTAAGGAGGCGGTCTTGAAAACCGTTGAACCCGTGAGGGTTCCGTGGGTTCGAATCCCACCTCCTCCGCCAGAGAGCACCTTTGCGGAGAGATGGCCGAGTAGGTCGAAGGCGGTCGCCTGCTAAGCGATTATACGGGCTAAAACCCGTATCGAGGGTTCGAATCCCTCTCTCTCCGCCATTAGATAGTATAATACGGTACGCGCCCGTAGCTCAGCTGGATAGAGTAACAGACTACGAATCTGGAGGTCGCAGGTTCGAATCCTGCCGGGCGCGCCATTTTTATTTGATGAGCTACGCAAGTTAGGCGCCCGTAGCTCAGAAGGATAGAGCAGCGGTTTCCTAAACCGTTGGTCGGGGGTTCGAGTCCCTCCGGGCGCACCATTCTTTGGAGCCACAGATAGACACAGATGTTGATTGTTATTGGTTGTAGACTCTTATGAAACCTGGCGGCGCTACTAGTTGTTTAAACAACCGCCCGCGTTACTCTGCGACTAAGACTAAACTTAAACCAATGCTGTCACCGGGATAGCATACTGGTTCCTGCGGCAAACGTCTGCAGGTTTTTGGTTTGTGGGAGTGAGAACGAGTACAGAGGTGACCCTTTTTGCACGATGAGGATTTCATGCGTAGGGCGGTAGAACTAGGTTGGGCAGCTTTTCATCAAGGAGAGGTTCCAGTAGGGGCGGTAGTGGTCAGGAATGGCGAGATAATAAGTTCGGCCCATAACGAAAAGGAAAAAAGACAGGATGCAACCGCCCATGCCGAAATGCTGGCCATACAGAGAGCCTCGCAGGCGCTTGGCACCTGGCGATTGCAAGATACGACTTTGTATTCGACTATTGAACCTTGCCCTATGTGTGCCGGAGCCATTGTGCAGGCCCGCATCAAGAAGGTAGTTTTTGGAGCTCGCGACTTGAAAGCGGGAGCAGGGGGGTCATTAATAAACGTTCTCGATTTCCCCGGGCTTAATCACCGGGTAGAAGTGATAGAAGGGGTACTGGAAGACGAGTGCACTGAGCTTATGACCGAATTCTTTCGGAGGTTGCGGAGAGGTGGCTGAGTGGACTAAGGCGCTCGACTCGAAATCGAGTGGGCTGTGATGAGCGGTCCCGTGGGTTCGAATCCCACCCTCTCCGCCAGATTCAAGGATTATCAAGGGGTTTCAGCCCCGTTTTTTATTTTCGCAAGCTGTGAAAACAAGCACAAGCGAGGCGCTCGACAGCGCAGTGTGCCATTTTGGCGCCCAAACGGTGCGGCAGGCTGCGGCACAGGGGCCAATCAGTCATGTTTTTCAGCCTTGATATGTAGGGCTAGGGGATGGGAAATTTACCGGATGGCCAGAGGGTTCGTTTGATGAGGTGTCAAAAAAACGGTTTTTGAAGTTGTTTGCCGAGACGATCGCCGAGTGGCAGGTGATAAGGTGATGCCCGTGGAATAAAGGGGTGGCGGCCTAGTTCCTGTTGTCAAAAGGGGGCCAAAGGGCGGAAAAGGAGGGGCTGGCGGTTGTACTTACTGTGGAAAACAGGCATGAAAAACCGGTTGTCGGGTTTGAAATCTGCAATCTTATTGTTTTTGTTCCTGGCTTGTGGGCTGATCGGTTGTGGCGGCCAACCAGACGATTTCCTAACTCGGCAGCAAGCTACTATCGAATCCCAAGGGGCTGCCAGTAACAGGCAAGAAGCCGGCGAGCAGCCAGAAAACGATAACCGGGACTCAGCTCGTCTTAAACTGATACCTGCTGAAGTCACCAGAGTGGTCGACGGTGACACGCTGTGGGTAAGGATTGGTACTCGAGAAGAAAAAGTGAGGCTTATCGGCGTCAACACACCCGAAATATCACATTCTGGCTTGGGAATAAAGGAGGAACCTTACGGTAAGGAGGCTTTTGAGTATACGCGGAAGCATTCGGAAGGCAGACAGGTCTTTTTGGAACTGGATGTAGGAGAGCGGGACAGGTACGGGCGGCTATTAGCCTACGTGTGGCTGGACAGGCCGGGAAACGATGGTGAAGCCGAAGTCCGGGCCAAGATGTACAACGCCGAGCTGCTCCTAAACGGTTACGCCCAAGTGATGACCGTTCCCCCCAACGTCAAATACGCCGACTTTTTCGTGAAGCTCGAGAGAGAAGCCCGGGAGCAAGCAAAAGGTCTTTGGGGTGCAGCGGCAGCTTCGAGTACCTCCAATTCACAACCTGCCGAAAAAAGAAGTAGTGCGGCAGTACACATCGGCAACTCGAGCTCCAAGAAATTCCACTATCCCGACTGCCAGTGGACGCAAGAGATAAGCACGAAGAACCGCGTGGAGTTTAGCACCAGAGGAGAAGCTATAGAAGCCGGCTACGAACCGTGCAAGGCGTGCCGGCCGTGAAAGGAAATATGCAAGATTAGGCGGGATCGAGTACAGGGTGCCATGGGAGAGCGAGAGCTACCCCAAAATAGCCACACCGGCCGCCGTATGGAGCAGGATTTTGCCCGTAGGAGAGCCAATTAAGAATAACTGCAGATCCCGCGAAGCCGCGTTTGGTGTATCGAGGACTTAGATTGGAGTAAGTAAAAAGGTTCGCAAGCTTGGGGTTTGACCAATTTAGGCCGCTTTCCAACATCCCGATGAGAGATGAGACTATTCGGGCATGAGGCTGATATGTTCTTTAATTTGTCATGGCAATGATCTCTCTTAGATGCTTTTTTAGTTGAACAATGCATGTACCCTCGGATTAGTGAAGAGGTGTTTGTCAAAGTGAAAACAGAAATCATAATGGATAGTGTTAAAGTCTTATCCACGATACTGGACATAGAAGAAGATACGAAACTCCTGCACGGAACGAGGGTAGGGGTTGTCTGCGCGTGGATAGCAGAGGCTTTGGGGTTGGTAGCGCAGCAGCGTTGGCTGTATTATTCTGGCTTGCTCCACGACATAGGAGCAGTGGGACTTCCAGATCACATAACCCATTATGCATGGCATGCTCCTTCGGAGTTACAGTCGGAAATAAGAGCACACCCCCTTAAGGGAATGAAGCTGTTAACCAAGATTCCGTTAGGGACCCAGGTAGCAGAGTGGGTTTACCTGCACCACGAACGATATGATGGCCGGGGCTACCCATTAGGACTGGCCGAAGAAGATGTGCCTTTACAGGCCCAGATAATAAGGATAGCGGATTCTCTAGATCTGGTTATTAGGAGTCATGGAACAAATTTGTTGTCCCTTGAGCTCTTGAAAGAGTGGGGGCGAACAGTTTCAGGCCGGGAAGTTTCGCCTGCTCTGGTACAAGTGCTTTTTGACGAAGTCTTGAACGAAGAGCGATACCAGGTGTTAATGCTAGTCTAAAAACAGGCCAGATGCTGGGGAAAAATTAGGCCACCTTAATCTGACTTTCCTGTATGATTATGTTGGCACAACAAACATAACATACGGGAGGAAAGGACATGATTAAGATGGCACAATTAGAGCATATCAGGAAAATGTATTATTTGGAAGGGCTAAGCATCAGGGAAATTAGCAGGAGAACAGGGCATCACCGCGATACAATCGCCAAATACCTGAATTCAGAGAATACTGAGCCTCCGCGGTACAACTTGAATAAACCCAGGGAGCATCCGGTTCTCGGGCCTTACATACCGGTTATTGACGAAATCTTAGAAACAGATCAGAAAAGGCATAGAAAACAGCGCCATACCGGCAGAAGAATTTACGAACGGCTGCGCGACGAATACGATTATCGCGGCGGCTACAGCACAGTAACAGACTATCTTAGGAAGGTGAAGCAAAAACCCAAAGAGGGATTTCTACCATTGGAGTTTGCGCTGGGTTCACATGCTGAAGTGGATTGGACAGAAGCCCGATTCTTTCTGAATGGCAAAGAGACAATCGCCTATCTGTTTGTAATGAAATTGGGGGCTTCCGGTGGTTTTTACGTCCAGGCCTATCCATTTGAGAAGCAGGAAGCATTCTTTGATGGCCACCGGCGCTGCTTTGAATTCATGGGCGGAGTGCCTACCGAGATCGTCTATGACAACCTCAAAACGGCGGTAAAACGGATAATGGAGGGCAGCCGGCGTGAAGAACAAGAGCAATTCATAGCACTGAGAACCCACTACCTTTACCAGGCCAACTTTTGCAGGCCGGGAAAAGGCAATGAGAAAGGCGGGGTTGAGAACGCCGGTAAAGAGGTGATCAGGAAGTTCTTCGTTCCCTATCCGGACGTTAGTTCCTTTGAAGAACTGAACCTGTACCTGCATGAAAAGTGTGTAGAACTGCTCAACAAAAACCCTAAATGGGAAGCTGAAAAGAAGGCATTGAGGCAACTGCCGGAATCACCCTTCAACTGTACCAGATACAGCGAAGCCCGGGTAAACAGCTATTCAATGGTTCAGTTTGAAACAAATCGATACTCGGTACCGGTCAAGTATGTCGGCGAAAAAGTCCTGATCAGGGCAACTGTTGACCAAATTGAAATAGTTTTTGAGCAAAACACAATAGCGGTCCACAAAAGGATACATGGACGCCACCAGGAGAGCCTGGTTCTCGATCACTATCTGGAGCTATTGCTGATGAAATCAAGAGCTCTTGGCAATACCAGGGTTTACCGGCCTGAGGCTCTCCCACCGGTATATGAGCAATACCGGAGATGCCTGGCAGCCAGAAATCCCAGGGGCAACCGCGATTTTGTAAAGATACTGATGCTTCACCGGGACTATCCCAGCACCCTGATTACCGATGCTATTGAACTTGCCCTGGCATACAACGTGTACAACTATGATGGGGTTCTTAACATACTCATGCAGCTCGGCACGGATACACTCAGGGTTTCGCATTTGAAACCAGAGAAAATGGTCAACATTCCCCTGGTGCAGGTATCTGCTCCGGATCTTGGCAAGTATGCAGCACTTATGCATAACGGAGGTGATCAATTATGAGCACCGCCAGAAGCATGCTGCTTGAAACCTACCTGAAGAAACTAAAAATGCCGCAGGCGGCCAGGGTCTATCAGGCCATGGCCCGGGAAGCCGAAGACAACAATCTGAGTTATGAGGAGTACCTGTTGGGAGTTTTGGAACAGGAGATAACTCAGCGGGAGAGCAACCGGATACAGCGCGGAATCCGCCAGGCAGCCTTTCCAGTGATAAAGACCCTGAACAGCTTTGATTTCAAAGCTGTGCCATCTCTGAACAAACAAAAGGTCTTGAAACTGGCAGACTGCGAATACATAAAAAACCTTGAGAATGTAATCCTGGTGGGGAATTCGGGTGTAGGGAAAACACATATCGCCACGGCACTGGCCTATGAAGCTTGCCGGAAGGGGTTCAAAGTTAAGTTCTACACTGCTGCCGGCTTGATAAACGAGTTAATAGCGGCCCAGCAGGAATACAGGCTAAACCGGCTGGAAAAACAGTACTCGGCATACCATCTGGTAGTCATTGACGAGCTTGGCTATGTACCATTCAGCAAGACCGGTGCTGAACTGCTGTTTCAGTTCTGCTCATCCAAACATGAACGGGGTAGCTTGATTATTACCACCAATCTTGAATTCCCAAAATGGACGGAGGTGTTTTTAGACGAGCAAATGACGGCGGCATTGCTGGACAGGCTAACTCACAAGGCCCACATTTTGAACATCAATGGCGAGAGTTATCGGTTTAAACAGGCTCTTGCCAGGCAGACAATACCTGATTAATTTTTTTACCCGGGTGGCCTAAAACCTGACCAGCATGTGGCCTAATTTCTGATTGACATTAACATATCTCAACCGAACGTTTCAAGATACCCTGAAGGAGCCACTCGAGTAAAATAGCGTTGCCCATTTCGTCGTTATAGTCTCTCTGTTCCATAGCATGCAACTGCAGGGTGTGCAGATGGCATAATCCCCAGGAAGCCTGAAGACGCAGCCTGGTTGAGATGTCGTTCACGTTCTGATGTATTAGAAAGTAAAGGTAGCGCCCTCACTGGCGAGTTCCCCAACGTTGCAGATAGGGCAACCGGCAGATTGCATGGCTTTATTAAGCGTGAGCATATATGCACCATTATCCATTGGCGTTGAGCCTCCTCCAAAAATGATTAAACTCCTACCTCGCGGCAGGAGTCATTAACTGCTTGGCAGTCGCTAAGGTGAACTCCATCACCTGAATATTTGGGATCCCGACTGTTACTTAAAAGCATTTCACGAGAGATAGGATAGCACAGACAGGATCAGATTAAAAGCGGTTCTTTCAGTCACTCTGCCGCATCAAAAAGCCTCTTCCCGGCTGATTCCGGCACTTCTTGCACGCACTTCAGATTCTTCTCAATGGTCCGCGACTTATCGGCGGCATTCCCAAGGGTGCTGCTGACCTCGGCCAGTTTCTTCTGCGTCTTTTCCAGTGGATCGCCAAATTTCCGAATGTCGTCGAGCGGTGTTTTGTCCAGGGCATGCCTTGAAATCCACATAAAGGCCAGGTTTAATCGACAGTCTTGGGCGAGTCTTTGCTCGCTGGTTGTCCCATACACTTGCTTGACATCAGCCGATGATGATACTATCATGATGATTACAAGGGCGATTAACTCAGCGGGAGAGTGCTTCCTTCACACGGAAGAAGTCACAGGTTCGAATCCTGTATCGCCCACCATTTTATTTTTAAGGAATCCTTGAAAATAGGGAGTCTTAGGGATTTGTCAAATCATGGAGGGCAGGTCAAGGTCTTTCTAAAAATCCCGTAATCTCGGGATTTACTTCTACGGTCAGTAACACGTCAGAGACAAAATCAGTAACAAAAGCAAAGCCGGGCTTTCAGCTCGGTTTTATTTTTGTGCTGCAAAAATTTTTACGAGAGTGTCAACGTTCTGAGAAAATGTCCCCATAATAGTTCTGAGAAGATGTCACCCTAGAATTCGAAGTAGAAGGTTTGTTATGATGAGAACGGAAGTAATCTGGGTTCCACCTCTTCCAGGGGTGGTTTGGGGCAGGGCGATAGGGTGGCATTTGTCCTGCCTTTTCTTGTTGCTTGCTGGACTCAGCAACATCATTGTTAGAGTTGGGTCTGGCTGCAGAAGGAGCAGGAACTAAGCTGTAGACATTGCCGTTGAACGCAGCGCGAAGAGAGACGTTGATATCAACGTGGATAGTAACCACTGATCCCCCTTTTTCAGTTTCTTGACCTGGCGGCTCGACAGGCCAAGGATTTCAGCGGCCTCATTGATGGTGATGAGACCTTCGATGTGCTTTTGAATAACAACCAGCCGACGAAGTTTTTTTGTGCTCAACTTTACATATTCCCCTCCCATGGGGACTTTTTCACTGAACTATTAATTATAAGGTGACAATATCACAGAACGATAACATTTTTGAGCTGTCCAGTATTGAAATATTACGGCAAAAGTAATAAAATATTACACAGAACGTAATATTGAGGAGGTGTTCACCATGCCGGGCAGATTATTCCCTGTCGGAGGCCCTGTTTCTGAAAGAGATATTGTAGACAGAGAAGACTTTATTGGTTCCATCGAATCAAGGCTGGCCGATGGTCAAAGCATAATGCTGGCCGGCCCCCGGAGAATAGGAAAGACCTCTATCGCCTACGAAGTTCTCAGAAGGCTGAAAGAACGCGGGTTTTACACAGCTGCCGTAGATTTTTTTCGTCTTTCGGATAAACGCGAGTTCGCTGTATCTTTGATCAACGCCTGCTTGGAAAACAGGACAGGAATCCGCAGAACCCTAGAAACGTTGAAAGATCGGGCCAAAAGCGTTGCAGGCCTAGCCAAACTGACGGTTAAGTTCAGAGACCTAGAGTTCAGCGTGGATTTTCTGCGGGATGACCCTGATGAAATCGCACTGCTCGATTACGCCCTGGATTTACCGGAAGTCCTGGCAAACCGCGATAAGAAAAACATGGTGGTCTTATTCGACGAATTTCAGGACGCTTCCCGTGTAGCCGGCCGGGCTGAAATTTATAAAAAGATGAGATCTCACTTTCAGAACCACCAGAATGTATCTTATCTGTTCCTCGGCTCAAAAGAAGGAATGATGAATTCCCTGTTCGGAAACCGGAGAGAGGCTTTTTACCGCTTCGCCACAGTCCTTCCTATTCCGCCTATTCTGGAAGAATCTTGGACCGAGTATATCAGCCAAAGATTTGCCGAACAGCACATCAAGACCGACGAAGAAACTATTAAGGAGATTCTGCAGAGAACTGGCGGCCATCCGCAGGACACGATGCTGGTCTGCTCCGAGATTTACTATGCTCTGCTCGAAACAGGGGAAAAGACGGTGACTCTGGAATATGTGCGGATAGGGCACGACCGGGCATTGCTTACCCTGGCCCAGGTCTATGACGAAATTCTGGACGAAATCGGTCAAAGGGTCTCCGCCCGTGAGGTGTTGAAGCGCCTTGCCGCTGGTGATAAGGTCTACGCTAAAGGAAATCCCAACGAAACAAAAAGAGTTTTGGACGTTTTAGTATCCAAAGCAATCATCGAAAAAAAAGGACGTGGGTCATATAAGTTTGTTGAACCGATGTTTCAAGAGTACATTTTGCGCGAATTTTGAGAAGTGAGACTTTTGCATAATTCAAAAAAATCACACTCGAA
>NZ_JABUEX010000119.1:0-3824 GCF_013314835.1 Syntrophothermus sp. | reverse complement strand
GCCGGTCCTGGCGACGTAATTGATCACCGATCGCGGCAGAAGGTCGCATTCTTCCAGGGGTATGGACTGAAGGACTTCGGCGTCTTCTTGTTGAAGGCCGGTTTCCACCTGAGCTTCTATGTACAAGCGCTCGCCTTTCGGCAGAAGAAGGGCTCCCCGAGTGGCGCCGGCGTCTTGCATGACCGTTTCCATCATTCTTTTCAGCAAGTCTTCCAGAATGATTTCCCCGGACAGAAGCTGGGCAGCCTGGAAAATGGCTTCCATGTCCACCATTTGTGACAAGTCGCGGCGTGTCAAAGCGGACCGCGGTCCCTCCGACCCGGAGGCCGCTGCCGCACTGTCTTCCTCCTCTGCCAGCCACGGGTATTGGGATCGAAGCTGCTCTGTTTTCATCCGCGCCCCCCAGGTGCGATAACCCTCATAGGCATCTCCTATGTATTTCTGGGCCAGGTCGGTCAGGCCCCTGGAGAAGTAGAATCTGGCTGCGCACTCGCTCGCAATGGCAGCATTTTGGATAAAGCCATAGGTTCTTGCCGATCGGATAGCCTGATCATAAAGCAAGGCAGCCTTTTCGTTTTGCCGTCGTATGCGGGCCATCTCCGCCGCGACGAGCAGCCGTTTGTGCTCGAAATTGTCCGGGCAGTGCCGGGCCCACTGCCTCATCTGGCGGTGTTTTTTCGACAGTAACGACCAGAACGCCCTCTTTTCCTTGATTGAGAAGGAGTGGTACATTGCCGTGACTGTCAGGCAATAATAGAAGGCGTGGTCAGCAAGATAAACTTCGCCAAAGTAGAGTTTCGTCAACCGTTCGGCTTCCTTTAACAAAGGCAGTGCCCGCTCATAATCGCCACTGAGGTAGTAAACTTGGTTCTTGCAAAGGTAATAGTCGAAAAGCTCTTTTTCCCTGATCTGGTAGCCTGCATCCCCTCGGATGAATCCCTCTTCATCGAAAGTATCATCACTGAAACTGCCAGGTCCCCAGGTTAGACCCTGCAGCGCGAGGACCATTTGGCGGTATATGGTCAGAAAGCAGGAAAAATACGGGTCTTTCACTTTGGACGCGAAGCGGAGACTCTCCCGTATTTGCTCCGCCAGCTCGTGCAGCGGCACGCCCCTAAAGTGTTTCGAAACAAGCGAAAAAGTCATGGCGTACCCGGCATAGGTAAAATCGCGGGAAATGAGACTAGCTTCCTTTGCCTTTTCCAGGTAAGATTCACCCTGCCGCGTGTGTTCCAGCCAGGGGAGGAAGAAGGCCCCGTACAAAAAGTCGACGGTATACTTCTCGGCCGGAGTTCCGTATCGTTCCGCCAGGCGCAGGGCTGTCTTCCCCAGTGGGATCCCGGTTTGAAAGTCTTTCAATCGAATAACGCTCACCATGGCCAGCATCAGATAACCTGAGCCGGAGTTGGCAAAATGGCCAAAGCGCAAGGAAAGTTCGCAGATCTTCAGGGCAATGGCGAACAGTAGGTCTTCACTATTGTTGTAGGCGCATGGTGAGATGGCGACGAGCAGGTTGGAAGCCGCCTGGAGTTCCTCACCGCGCGCCGGCGGCAGCTCCAATATCCGGTCAATTCCTGTCTTTCTTATCAGCCTTTTGACCTTGATCAACTCTCGGACGATGTAAAGCGTGGATGGGTTCGCCGGAAGGTCATGCCCCAATTCCCGCAGTCCCTCTAATCCCACTTGGATAGCCTTTTTATCAAAGTCGTTCTTGGTAGCGAACAAAATCGCGACTTGACGCAGTTGCGTTCTATCCAACTTGTTCCGGGCTTTTCCTAACAGCTCCTGGTAGAGTTTCTCTGCTTCATCATAACAGCCGCACAGGTACTGGCATTCCAGGTACTCAAGGTGCAGTTGGAAAACCAATGGATAGTCAGTCTCCCAGCACTTTTCCTCCAGTAGACCCAAGCCTGTCTTCAGGTACTCTAGGGCAGCGGCGAAAGCCGATGCCTGCTTGGCCCTTTTCCCAGCGAGGAGATTTAACTCTGCGCCGCGGATTCTCTCATTATTCTTGATTAGCAATTCTGTTCCCAGGTTCAAGTGGTTGACTGCCGTAAAGAAAGCCGCCGGGTCGGACCCCTTCCCTTCCTCAGAGGACTCCCCCATTCCCTCCAGCATCAGACAGCCCAGGCGATAGTGGATAGCCTTTTTGTCTTCGTCGTGGGTCAAGAGGTATGCGGCCTGGTGCACCCGGTCGTGAACAAAACTATAGACTCTCCCATCGACCTTCTGGATTAGCCTCTCCCCAATGCAACCGCTCAAGCGCTCTTCGATAATGTCGGCGGGTTGGCCAGAGACCGCTGCTAGCAGCTGTATGTCGAACGTGGTCCCGATACAGGCGGCAAACCGCAGCAGGCTCTTGCTCTCGTCGGGGAGCAGTGTGATTTTATCCACCAGAAAGCTGACTATATCACCGGCGATTTCGGTTTGTTCTATTTGATGTGGGTCCCACTGCCAGCCGCCGCCGGGTCTGGGTAAAATGAGTTCCTTCTTGTGCATAGCTTGGAGCAATTCTCTTACGAAAAGCGGGTTACCCCCGGTCTTTTGATACAGGAACCCGGCGAGCGGCCTTGCCTCTTCCACGCTGCAGCAAAGGCTGGCCGCAGTGAACTCCTCTACCTCTCGGACGTCGAGGGGGGACAGACTGATTGTCCTGAACCGGTTCGCCTTGCGCTCCATCGACTTGATAGTCTCCATCAGAATGTGTCCTGAGGGGACTTCCTCATCCCGGTAGGTGCCTATCAGCAAGAAGTGGCGGACCTCGTGTTCGAGGAGAATTGATTCCAGGATCTTTAAAGACTCATGGTCGGCCCAGTGCAGGTCGTCAAGGAAGAGCACCAAAGGGGCGTCTTCTCTGGCGAACAACTGAAGCAACTGAGAAAAGGCATAGAAGAGGCGCTCTCTGGCTTCTACGCTTGAAGCGGTCTCCACTCCCGGCCGCTTGCCGGTGAGCCGTTCCATGTACGGCATTAGTGCGGCGACCAGGGAAACGTTCGCTCCCAACTTAGCGAGGATTAACTCTTGCCAGGCGGTTACTTCTTCCTGGCTTCGGCTCATGAGCCATTGAAACAACTGCTCAAACGCATCAATTATGGGACCATAGGGTGCCTCGCTCTTGAGAGACTGGAACTTCCCGCTTATGAAGAATCCCTGCGCTCTTTGAACCTGCCTGCCAAACTGCTGGATCAGCCTTGTCTTGCCGATCCCCGCCTGTCCTGCAACCAAAACGACTTCGGCCGGACCGCGCCCTACCCTTTCAAAGGACGCCTGCAGGAGATCGAGTTCCCGTTCTCTGCCGTAGAATCCGGTCGAGAGATGAAATGCGGCGGGAACATCGTATTGACCAATCTTAAAAGGAGGAACAGCACTATGCTGTTCCCATTCATCAAGGCATCGACACAGATCTCTTCTTACACCTTCAACGGATTGATACCTCTTGTCCGGGTCCCTGGCCAGGCACTTCATCACGATATCAGAAACGACCACCAGGATTTCCCTGTCCACCTCATGGGGAGGTCTAATATCCCCGGCCATCAGGTTATGGAACCATTCCAGCCTGCTCTTACCCTCTACGGGCAGCCGGCCTGTCAGCATCTCATAAAAGATCACGCCTAGCGAAAACAGGTCTACCCGTAGGTCCACCGGCCGGTTCAAGCGCCCCGTCTGCTCCGGTGCGAGGTAGAATAGGCTCTCGGGATCGGTATCTCGTCCCGCTGGGCGGCCAGAATCTGCAAAACACACCCTATCGTCCTGAAGGCTGATTAACAAGATATCCGGGTTCAGATTGCCGAGGATAATACCTTCCCGGTGCGACTGAGAAAGAG
>NZ_JABUEX010000118.1:0-3844 GCF_013314835.1 Syntrophothermus sp. | reverse complement strand
ACACTCTTCTCAACGCCAGCGTGACAATCAATGGTGAATTCCGCCTCGCGGGCCAACAGCGAATCCATATTGTTGGTGATGGCTACGGTACTCGCCCCGCCTCTGCGAGCACGTCTTATAACCTCAGCCACATCAGGACCCTCACCAGATTGAGATATGCCCAATACAAGTGATTCATCCAACTGCAGATTCCCCTCATACAGGGTATAGATCGAAGGGGCTGAAAGGGAAACAGGAATCTCGTTTACATACTCGAATATATATTTGGCTAGTTGGCCTGCGTGATCGGACGTACCACGCGCCGCCACCACCACATTGGTCAGCCTCCGGGATTTGAGGGTATCTGAGATCTTCTTGATCCCCGGCATCCCCTCTTCTAGCAACCTTGCGAGAGCCTCAGGCTCCTCGCGAATTTCCCCAAGCATGTTATGTAACGTTTGTCCTGTCATGGGTCTTCACCGTCCGGGCAAGCAGCGACATCAGAGTGCCCACGACGGTATCCCTCCTTCCTACACTTGACTATTCTATCATAACCACGCTCTTGTGTACATAAAAAAGTTCCCGGCAGCGACCTACTCTCCCACGCCGTCGCCAGCGCAGTACCATCGGCACTGGAGGGCTTAACTTCTGTGTTCGGAATGGGAACAGGTGTTTCCCCTCCGTCATTGCCACCGGAAACTTTAAACTTCTATTTCGCTTTTGCGCCTTCAAAATTGCACAGTGTGAAGCTCATCCGGGGTATATAGATCAAGTCCTCGACCGATTAGTACCGGTAAGCTCAAGGCATCGCTGCCCTTACACACCCGGCCTATCTACCAGCTCTTCTCGCTGGGGTCTTACCAGGTCGACCCTGTGGGAGATCTAATCTTGGGGAGGGCTTCACGCTTAGATGCTTTCAGCGTTTATCCCGTCCATACTTGGCTACCCAGCCGTGCCCCTGGCGGGACAACTGGTACACCAGAGGTATGTCCATCCCGGTCCTCTCGTACTAGGGACAGATCCCCTCAAATCTCCTGCGCCCACGACAGATAGGGACCGAACTGTCTCACGACGTTCTGAACCCAGCTCACGTACCGCTTTAATGGGCGAACAGCCCAACCCTTGGGACCTAATTCAGCCCCAGGATGCGATGAGCCGACATCGAGGTGCCAAACCTCCCCGTCGATGTGGACTCTTGGGGGAGATCAGCCTGTTATCCCCGGGGTAGCTTTTATCCGTTGAGCGATGGCCAGCCCACTCAGCGCCACCGGATCACTAAGCCCGTGTTTCCACCCTGCTCGAGCTGTGTCTCTCGCAGTCAAGCTCCCTTCTGCCTTTACACTCAACGCGCGATTTCTAACCGCGCTGAGGGAACCTTTGGGCGCCTCCGTTACCCTTTAGGAGGCGACCGCCCCAGTCAAACTGCCCACCTGAGAATGTCCCCTGGCAGGATCACTGCTCAGGGTTAGAACTCCAGCACATTAAGGGTGGTATCCCAAGGCCGGCTCCAGAAGAGCTAGCGCCCCTCCTTCTACGCCTCCCACCTATCCTGTACATAACATGCCAAAATCCAATCTCAAGCTACAGTAAAGCTCCACGGGGTCTTTCCGTCTAGTCGTGGGTAACCTGCATCTTCACAGGTACTTACAATTTCGCCGAGCCCCCCATCGAGACAGCGCCCAAGTCGTTACGCCATTCGTGCGGGTCGGAACTTACCCGACAAGGAATTTCGCTACCTTAGGACCGTTATAGTTACGGCCGCCGTTCACCGGGGCTTTGGTTCGGAGCTTCGGTTCCCCTAACCCCTCCCCTTAACCTTCCGGCACTGGGCAGGCGTCAGCCCCTATACTTCGTCTTTCGACTTAGCAGAGACCTGTGTTTTTGATAAACAGTCGCTTGGGCCGTTTCTCTGCGACCTCCTCGGGCTTTAGCTCTCACTATCACCCTACTGAGGCATCCCTTCTCCCGAAGTTACGGGATCATTTTGCCGAGTTCCTTAACAGGGGTTCTCTCGCGCGCCTTAGGATTCTCTCCCCGCCTACCTGTGTCGGTTTGCGGTACGGGCACCTACTTCCTCGCTAGAGGCTTTTCTAGGCAGTATGGGTTCAACCAGTTCCGCTACTATAATTTCGCTCCCCATCGCGCCTCAGGATCTTGTGCAGCGGATTTCCCTGCCGCACCCCCTACTCGCTTGGACAGGCTATTCCATCAGCCTGATGGCCTACCCTCCTGCGTCACCCCATTGCTTGGCTCATATGCCCTTCCTTTCGGAACTTGCGCCCCTCCATTCCAGACATATTCACCATGGCCGGCTCTCGGTGGTACCGGAATATTAACCGGTTGTCCATCGCCTACGCTATCCAGCCTCGGCTTAGGCCCCGACTAACCCTGAGAGGACGACCCTTCCTCAGGAAACCTTAGGCTTTCGGCGAAGGGGATTCTCACCCCTCTTTTCGCTACTTATACCGGCATTCTCACTTGTGTCGGATCCACAGGTCGTTCCCGTCCTGCTTCTACTCCGGCACAACGCTCCCCTACCAATACCTTCCGGTATTCCGCTGCTTCGGTGATGAGCTTCAGCCCCGTTACATTTTCGGCGCAGAATCACTCGACCAGTGAGCTATTACGCACTCTTTAAATGAATGGCTGCTTCTAAGCCAACATCCTGGCTGTCTGTGCAATCCTACATCCTTTCCCACTTAGCTCATACTTTGGGACCTTAGCAGACGATCTGGGCTGTTTCCCTCTCGACTATGAAGCTTAGCCCCCACAGTCTGACTCCTGGGCAACAACTTATGGAATTCGGAGTTTGAAAGGGTTCGGTAACCTTTTTGGGCCCCTAGCCCGATCAGTGCTCTACCTCCATAACTCTCTTACCCAAGGCTAGCCCTAAAGCTATTTCGGGGAGAACCAGCTATCTCCGAGTTCGATTGGCATTTCACCCCTATCCACAGCTCATCCCATGCCTTTTCAACGACAACGTGGTTCGGGCCTCCACGGAGTTTTAACTCCGCTTCACCCTGGCCATGGATAGATCACCCGGTTTCGGGTCTACAGCATGCGACTTCCGCCCTCTTAAGACTCGCTTTCGCTGCGGCTCCGCATCTCCTGCTTAACCTCGCCACATACTGTAACTCGCCGGTCCGTTCTACAAAAAGTACGCAGTCAGGCGCTCCCGGGTTCCCCCGGTCATCACCCTCCTACTGTTTGTAGGCTACACGGTTTCAGGTTCTATTTCACTCCGCTCCCGCGGTTCTTTTCACCTTTCCCTCACGGTACTAGTTCACTATCGGTCGTCAGCTGGTATTTAGCCTTAGGAGGTGGTCCTCCTAGCTTCCCACGGGATTCCTCGTGTCCCGTGGTACTCAGGTAGTCAATGGCTCTATCTGCCCTTTCGCTTACTGGACTATCACCATCTATGGTGGGCCTTTCCATGCCGCTTCAGCTAGAACAGATTCGAACCCGCAACAGCTGCAGCTGCCGCTATTGACCCCTTCAACCCCACATGCACAACGCCTGCAGACTATCACATGCATGCGGTTTAGGCTCTTCCCCCTTCGCTCGCCGCTACTAAGGGAATCGATGTTTCTTTCTCTTCCTTGCGGTACTAAGATGTTTCAGTTCCCGCAGTTCCCCTCCTCACCCTATGGATTCAGATGAGGATACCGCAACATTACTCGCGGTGGGTTCCCCCATTCGGGTATCCCCGGATCAAAGCCTGCTTGTGGCTCCCCGAGGCGTATCGCCACTCGCTGCGCCCTTCTTCGGCCGCTGACGCCAAGGCATCCACCGTGCGCCCTTCCTAACTTGATCTATCTTCCCTCGGCGAAATATTCTTCCCACTGTGCAATTTTCAAGGTGCAAA
>NZ_JABUEX010000117.1:0-3847 GCF_013314835.1 Syntrophothermus sp. | reverse complement strand
CGACACCGGCCAGGATGGTCAGCAGGAAGCGCCCGTTTGGATCGCTGGTATCGAAGGGTTCAGTCATGGAGCGGATTTTTACCCCGTGCTGTTCGAGGTCATAAACGGCATTGAGGATGATGCGGGCAGACCGTCCCAGACGGTCCAGCCGGTATATCAGGAGCAGCTCAAACCGGCCAGCCTTGGCGTCCTCCAGGAGTCGGCGCCCATCCTCCCGCATTTCCAGGGGGATGGTTCCTGTCACACCATCATCTCGATACCACTCCACAATATCCAACTGGTGCAAATCACAATATTTAGTTGCAAAGTCGGCTTGGTTTTCTATCGTTCCTCTCTCCGCTTGATCTTCCGACGAAACCCGAAGATAAGCGGCCACTCTTAAAGGTTTTTTCTCAATAATGATATTCACCTGCCTATTAAGACGATCTCCAGCTATCTAACGTTCCATGTGAAAGCTCGTAGTTATAACACTTGACACATAGGCCGCGCCCATTATGCCTGATTTCCGTTGTGCCGCATTTTCTGCAGGATTCATAGTTTAAACTCCAATTCGGGCCAGAACGTCTGTAGAGCTTATATCTTTTGGGTTTTAGTTTAACCGGTTTCTTAGGTCTTTGTAACAAATGAAGGCGACTGTGTTCGGGCATTAAAATCAGTTGCAGGTTTTCGAGCCTGTTGTCAGTTGTATCGCCATTTTTGTGGTGAACCACCTCATTCGGGAGCAAGTATCGCCCGAGATGTTTTTCCATGACCAGCCGATGTTCATATACGGTATTTCTTGCCTTGTTTCGATACGGGTGGTCTGGAGCATAGACTTCGATATATACTCCTTTACTTCTACGCCCACCGTTCCATCGTGGATTGTTCTCGCCACGCATGGATTCGCTTATACGCTTCTTGGTTTCTTCAGAAAGCTTTTTCCCTTTGCACCAATGACCGTTTTGAGCAATCAAGGCTTTCATGTGTTGGCTCTTTTTTTGTTTTTCTTCTTCGGTATAGTGCTTGCCATACATGGGGTTTTTAGGCCCCGTTCTATCCGGTAGCTTACTGGCCTCGTAGAAGTCTCTTGTCGGTATCCCATACCTTTTCAAGTGTTTATGGACTGTTTTGGGTGTAACCCCGAAGCGTTTGGCTATTTCAGTGCATCCCAGCATGTCATGTAAATATAACTGCTCAAGGGTTGACTTTAAATCAAGGCCCTGTGATAAAGCTATTTCCTCAAATTTTGATGGCACGAATATCACTCCTTGTAGACAATATTTCACAGTAGATATTCGTGCATAACCTGCCAATTTCCTTCCTGCCTGTCCATGTCACATAACCATCGCCTGTAGTTTATCCCGGATATCCGGCAGGGCCATGCGGAAGTCCACCATATCCTCCGTCACATCGAAATGCTCTGCCAGCTCCCAACGCTCATAAATGCCCTTTCTAAAGGCAAGACGGAGCTTGTCCAAGGGCATCAAGTGCAAGGCCGCCCAGCGCATAGCGCGGTATTCTACTCTGCTTATCTCGAGGCGGTCCCTGTAGTGGAACAACGTCAGGGGAATGGAGTTGCCCGTACTGGTGAAATGGTGCCCTAGTTCCTCAGCCAATACGCAGCGGAAATGTGCTCTGCTCTCAAAAAGAGACCTTGCCAGCCCAATAACCGGAGGCAATCCTGGGAAAGACCAATAGACCGCCTCGAGCGGCGGCCGGAAGTCCCAATATTCCACCTTGATGCCGTAGTCGTCGGCCATTTTGAGCAAGGAAAATGGCATTTGCTATCACCTCTCTTGAGACGGGAAAAGTGCGTAGCTTCTGCCTCGTTTTTCTTGGTGAACATGGTTGTTTTTGACCAGATAATAAATAGTATCTCGCAACAGTTCCTTGTCAGTGCCAGGGAGAATGTCTGGAAGGTCTTTTTGAGAGATACCCGGGTTATCCTTAACAAGTTTAATAATTGCTTCGGAGATCTCTTTTCTGGCCGCTTCAAGTGCTTTTATTTCCTCATATTCTTTGAGGAGGTCCCGCAATTCCGCCTTAGTTCGTTTCAAGTAATCAAAGCAGCCATTCCTGCCACGGCATCGTATCCACATTTCACGCAGGTATTTAGTGTAACCTTTTGCTTTGCAATATTCGTACAGTTGCTCGCCATGTTGGATGCTTTCTTTAAGCAAGTCAATTTGTGCATCGATATTCGACACTTCCATCGCTAATGTGTAACAGTCGGTCATGTTTTTCTCAAGTTCTTTAATTCTTGGGTCGCCATATGGCTCAAGATCCTTAGCTGAGAAACCAGCCATCACTTTCCCTCCCCTTTGCCATATTTGCGCAGGATATACTCTTTAAATTCTTCCAACGACCTCCTGGCCTCCGGGGGTAAATCTGCTATTGGATCATCTTTCCTATGGGCAGCTTCGGTTTCGTAGCGATTTTTTTCTTCGGCGACCATGTGGACAGAGCCATTAAGATAACCGGCCGCTCTCATAAGTTGTTCTGCGGTCACATTTAAGTATGGTGCTAGTTTTGCCAAGGTGTCAGGGTCTGGCTTCTTTGTTTGCCCTGCCTCTATCCTGGCAATGGTTGAATTCCAGACACCGCTTGCCTTAGCTAAGGCGGCCTGACTTTCAAAACCCGCTTTTTCTCGTAAGCGGGCAAGGTAAAGACCAAACTCTTTGGGGTTCACTTATATCACCTACCTATATGTAAATTATACCCTATTCAATTGCGTGCATGCAATCCATAAACCTTGGCGTACATGCAAAATTTTTTTGTTTGGGGTATTGCATACACGCCAAGGCTATGTTATATTTACATTGCAAGCACGCCAAGGAAAGGAGGCCATTGGGTATATGAAGCCAAGAATATCGCTCAAAATTGAATACCTTAAGCAACTTCAGGAGGAACGGGGCATTAGCGATGCGGCGCTTGCGAGCATGGCCTCGCTCAACCCAAGTCAAATCTGGCGCGTTAAGGAAGGTCGGTGTAATCCGGGGCCGGACTTTATAGCCGGGCTTCTTAACGCATTCCCTGATAAAAATTTTGATGACCTATTTTTTTTTAGCCAAGCCTTTGCAAGTATGCCAAGGACAAGATGAACAGGCCGCCGCCTTGGACGCCACCGGGACCGAGTAAAGGAGGTGATACTGTGAACCAATCTGAGCTTGCCGCATTAAAAGAGCAGATTAAAGCGGAGCTTATGCAAGAGATGGGCAAGGCTCCCAAGGTGCGGTTACCACGGCCCTGGGATGAAGTGAAAGAAGCCTTTTTACCGCGCCTGGTCAAGAATGATCCCTATACTCAGTACCAGCTTACGACCGCTATATCAACTATCATCCGCTATTCTCTGAACGTTAAAAATGTGTCAATGCTTACTTACACCCAGGTTGAGCGGGCTAAGGAAATCGCTAACAAGGTGCTGGATGTCGTCGAAGCGGCCACCACCGAAGCCGTAAACCAGTAGCGTAAAGGAGGTGATTTCCCATGTTAACCCAAGACGCAATGGCTGCCGCCCGCGCAGAAGCCCTTACTCACATCCAAAAGGCTTCCCTGGTAAGTGAACTGACCACCATCACGGCTGGATCGCAGCGGGATAACTGGCCGGTCAAGATTAAGGTTCGCGCTGGCGAGTATTTCGAGGTCACCGGCCGGGGAACCAGGTTGGATCTTTATCTGACCGAAACTAATGCCGGCTACCTAGTCGCGGTACCTAACTTCAACCGGTGCGGCCATGTGCCGGCGGATTGCAATGCCTACGACGTGGCCGACTACGTTGGTATCGAGAACCGGGTTGACGCCACCACCCTAGCGGCCGCCATCCGGTACATTATCTCTGCAGGCCTTGCGTGCAGTCACCCCTCAGTTT
>NZ_JABUEX010000116.1:0-3866 GCF_013314835.1 Syntrophothermus sp. | reverse complement strand
GTTTTTAAGGAACCTATAAGGTATGAAAACCGGGAAGGCAAACTACGAGGACATGAGTGCTGAAGAGTTTTTAAGGAACCTATAAGGTATGAAAACAGTGACTGGATACACGAGACCGCCCCTCCTTTCCTGGTTTTTAAGGAACCTATAAGGTATGAAAACTTCTATTTACAATGACGTTAAAATTGTTAAGTATGTAGTTTTTAAGGAACCTATAAGGTATGAAAACAAGCGGGGCGCACCTTTCGCAAGTCGGGTAATGGGTCGTAAGTTTTTAAGGAACCTATAAGGTATGAAAACTCAGATCCCGTCAAAACGCTTCATCAGGCCAGGGGGTTTTTAAGGAACCTATAAGGTATGAAAACAACCCTTGGCGGTACAGATGAGTCTTGAATTCACCAGGTTTTTAAGGAACCTATAAGGTATGAAAACCATGTCGGGTAGTTCTAACTTTATTCATGTCTCAAGTTTTTAAGGAACCTATAAGGTATGAAAACTCCCCATCTTTGCCATCAGGAGAATAAATTTATCAAGTTTTTAAGGAACCTATAAGGTATGAAAACCGCCCCCTTCGGCGCAGTTTCCTCAGTGCGTCAACCGTTTTTAAGGAACCTATGAGGTATGAAAACATATAGCTGTTTCCCAGGCGAACGCCAAAATAAAAAGGAGGCTGAAAAAATGTTTAGCAAACTTATGTTGATTGCGAGGGCAGAAGGAACCATTCCGCTTCATTACAGCAAATTATTAACAGCAGCAATACTGAGTAAGATCGGCCAGGGCAGCAAAGAATTAGCGGCCAGACTGCACGAGAACCAAATAGCATACAGCGATGGCCCCAGAATTTTCAAACCGCTGTCGCACTCCTGGCTGATAGGGCTTACCAAGCAGGAAGACGGCTTCGTAGCCCCTCATAACCAGGTTGTCTTATACCTGGGCTGGCGCGGCGACGTAATCGAAGCGTTTCAGAAAGGTCTCTCCGCAGATCCGGTGATGAACATAGGAGAAACCCGGCTCACAGCAACAATGACAGCCGAACTTCCCTGCGAACCGGTAACCAACAAATTCAAAGCAGTATCTCCTGTATGGGCACACTACCAGTCGCGAGACATTTTATACTCAACAGACCCCGCGTTATTTGTCCAGGTAATCAGCACAAACCTGCGATCAAAATATAAAGCGCTGTACGGAAAAGAATACGCCGGCCGGCTGTATCTGAACCCGCAGAAAACAAGGCCGCTGATAAGCAGATGGGGCAGCTTTATGGTTGGAGCCAACTGGGGGATATACGAAATCGAGGCGGAATACGACATGCTGAAACTGGCCCTGGCAGCTGGAATCGGGAAAGGCAACTCGATTGGATTCGGGATGCTGGACCTTTTGTAGAATTGTAGAAAGGAGAGAACGCTTTGGGAGAAATTACAACGGCATTGATAACTAAAGCCGCCCGCAAAACTGACTCCACTACCTGGCTGTACATACTGACCGGTCCGCATGAGGGCGAACGGGCAATTTTAGACCATGCGGCTGAACTGCCGCCTTATGTGAGAAAAAACACGCTGGTGAGGATCAACGGGTGTTATGTCCGCCGCGGCAAAGCGCTGGTGCTGCGGACCAAACATAAAAACGACATAACCCTGGAAATGAGTGCGGCCACATTGGATGCTTTTCGCCGCAATATTAAAAAAGTGTTCCCGCAGCAAATGCTGGAACTGGCTTCGCTGGCAGACACTGCGAAAATGGCTGCGGTGCTGGAAAAGCAGCCTGTGCTCGACGGCATGCTTGATGATGAGCAGCGTTTGCTCCTGCGGCGTTTCCAGCGGGTAATATCCACCACAGACCTGAACAAAATTTACGAAATCATGGAATCTGCCGGGCTGGGCCTGGACATAGACCGGGTAGCTTTGATATACGACACCCTGAAATACCGGGCAGGCCACCGGCACGTGGCGGTGCATGAACTCATCCGCGAACACCCGTGGTTGATCTGCCAGGTGGAAGGGATAAACCGGGCGACCGCGCAAAAACTGGCCGAAAATCTGGGCAAAGCCCGGTCCAGCCCGGAAACCCAGCTGTACAGCTACGCGATGGCTGTTGTCTGGCACGCCGCCCGAAACGGGGACTGCGGCATGCCTTTAAAGGAAGTCCATCGAAAAACCAGGGGCTTGCAAGAAAAACTGATGGGCGCTCCTGTTAAAGAAAGCGTTTTTCAGCAGATGTTTTTCAATCCAGATTTGATGTACGGCACAGTTTACGGCCGGGCAGTCTGCTGTCACCAGTTCGAGGCGGAAATAAAAAGAGACCGTTTACCTTTATATTTGGAATTGTCAGCAGACCGATCTCAAGCAGAAAAGAAAGCGGCAGGTGACGCAAAACTGCTGTACCCTGCCCGGGTGTATTT
The DNA here is from genome assembly GCF_013314835.1 of Syntrophothermus sp. Taxonomy (NCBI): domain Bacteria; kingdom Bacillati; phylum Bacillota; class Clostridia; order Eubacteriales; family Syntrophomonadaceae; genus Syntrophothermus; species Syntrophothermus sp. Next base: position 1,468 of record NZ_JABUEX010000116.1, on the reverse strand, counting down.
CGCTGAACGCTCCGCCGCAGAACTGCTGGCGGCCAGAATCCAGCAGCCGCCGCCGCAGATAGATACAGCCATTCCGGACGGCCTGGACAGCGACCAGCTTGAAGCCGTCCGGACCGCCCTGAAAAACCCGGTCACTGTCTGGGCCGGACAGGCAGGCAGCGGCAAATCGCACACTATTATAAAAATGGCGTCGGCTTTACAGCAGGCAGGAAAACAAGTTGTGCTGCTGGCGCCAACTGCCGTCGCCGCCGACCGATTGTCGCAGAAGCTGCCGCAGGCGACAGCCTGCACCATTCACCGCTTTGCCAGAATACCTGAAGAAGTGAAGGACTACCTGATCAGTGAAGGCGTTGGAAACGGAGCAGGCCCGGCGGTTGAACTGGCAGAAGAAGCGATTGTGTTTGTGGACGAATTGTCCATGTGCGACATGATTGCCTTTTCCGCTCTGCTGCACAGCCTGAAACACAAACCTGCCCGCCTGGTGCTGGCAGGAGACCCGGAACAGCTGCCGCCGGTCGGGCCAGGCGGCTTGTTTGACCATTTTATCAATATTCTCAGCAAACACATTCCGGTATGCCGGCTGACCGGAAACTACCGCAGCGACAGCCTGATCCTGTCCTTAGCGCGCAAAGTCCGCAATGAAGGGGTATTTGACTGCGGGCATATAGATAACAAAACCATAATTCTGCATAATAATCAGCCGCAAGCAGATAAGATCAAAGAAATTGCCGAGCAGTTGAAAAACAGCGGGTATATGCTGGGACAGGTTTTATTCGTCACCCCGACCAGATATGCCGGGGGTTTTGGCGCTGGCGCGGACTTTCTGGCCCCTGTTCTCCGTGAGGTCTGGAACCCGGACGGAGAAGAAATCCCCGGCACCAGGCTGTGGGTGGGCGACCCGGTGATCTGCGTGGAGAACGACTACGCCGACCTGAACGCGAAGGACAGCCTGCGGCACCCCGGGCGCCGCGTGAACATCTTCAACGGTTACCGGGGCACAGTCACCCGGGCAGACGGCGAAACCGTCTGGGTAAAATTCCAGGTGAAAGGCGAAGAACATGAAGTGCCGTACACCATCAGCGAACTGCCTTACTGGTTGGAACAGGCATACTGCGTGACAGTTCACAAAAGCCAGGGCGGAGAATGGCCGGTGCTGGTGTTTATCGGGCAGGAAGGAATGCACCGCCAGCTGGTATACACCGGCTTTACCAGAGCGCAGGAAAAGCTGGTTCTGGTGGGCAAACAGGAATGGTGGGAACAGGGAGCAAAAACAAAAGCCGTGCCGCCGCTCTGCAAGTTCGGCTACCGGGTGCTGCATGAAATCAGCAGGGCGGTATCGGAAATTATGCAAAGTAATTGCTTATGTCAAGTCGAGTGCAAAAATAATTGAAAAAGCTCAATTCATGATAGAAATACTATCCATAATCCTTCAAGATGAAAGTGATGCTGAAGCATCCATCATATTGAA
>NZ_JABUEX010000115.1:0-3969 GCF_013314835.1 Syntrophothermus sp. | reverse complement strand
GGGAATGGCGTACAACGATCGGGTTGCAAAAGTCTCGATTGTGGGGGCAGGAATGGTAACAAACCCCGGAGTTGCCGCAGCAATGTTCGAGGCCCTTGCCGATGAGGGAATCAATATCGAAATGATTAGCACTTCGGAGATAAAAATTTCCTGTGTCATTGAGGAAGAGCATGCCCTGAAGGCGGTCCGCGCCCTGCATGCCAAATTTTTTGCAAACGAAAAGTGACCTGTCAGGTCTCAGTAAAAATGTCAGTCTTACCTCAAGGAAAGCTTACGTTCAAGCATCTGATTGGGAAAAGATCGTGTTGACCTACTGTAGGAACCCCCAAAACCTCATTGCCCCTAAAACAAGACGAGCTATCAAACCAGCGAAAAATTCCGGTTTAGTGCTTTGAGAGCCCTGGTTAGCTGCGAAACTCTACTTCGCAAGGCAGGAGGATTATCAAACACCTCGCCCATCACCTTCTTTAACCTCTGCCGCTCCTGGGTGATGGCAGTCATTAGCCTGCAGCCGCTCGCCATCCGTCCACACCTTTCGCACTCCAGGCCATCGGCCGCACAGAGAGACTGGAAAGCGGGCGCACTTCGTAGAGTGTTTGGTAGGTACAGGCTGCACAAGCGGTATGATCCTTTGGTAGAGGCCTGGTCTTTAGAGGCTGCCGTAGAGCTTTCCTACCGGAAGAGTGGCAAAGAGGTGAGGAGGGGCAGCCGTGAGGGTGTGGTGAGCGGCGAAGTGGTGAAGAAGGTGATTCACGATTGGGAGAGAACCTATAAAAGCGTACGGCCGTTGAAAGAGTGAACGCCCGCCTGGACGAGGTCTTTGGGTCTGGAAAGCACTTCATCCGGGGCCTGCAAAAAATGAGGCTGTGCTGTGCGCTATCACTAATCGTGATGCTGGCGGTGGCTGTGGGCCGGGTGTGAGAAAAACAAGGAGCCAATTTGAGGGCCTGGTGAAGGCGGCCTAAGCGGGCTTAAAGCTAGTAGAGGAAACCGAATAACACTTTAGAGGGCGCTTCGCCAAAGGGGGATAAGTATGCTCTTTGGCAGGGCGATATTGGCGATATTAAGGATGCGATAGCCAACCAAACTAATATCAGACTACCCCGGTGCTTCGAGGCTTGGAAAACATCCGGTGTGGGTTTTTACAATAAACCTTCTATAATTATGAGGATCTTGTCAGAATAAATTTCTTCATGAGAGCGTTGCTCCCTCAAAATGTGCTAAAATTATGGCACATTTTTTATTCTTGGGAGGCAAATTGAAATGCAGATCATTCATAATTTTGGAGTTTCACCTAAAAGTACGCCGCCAGGGGGAGGAAAAACTCTTTTCCTGTCATTGAATCTTGCCCCATGTGCCACGCCCGGGGAACTTTGAAAAAGCATGGATTCTACGAGAGATACGTCATTCCTTTCCAGGAAGAGCTGCTTATTTCCATCAGGAGATTTAAGTGCTCCTGCTGCAAAAGAACAACATCGATCCTCCCCTCTTTTCTTCTCCCGCACTATCAGCATACCGTAAGTTTCGTCCTGGGGTGCCTGCAAGAAACTTTTAGCCGGGTCAATGATTTTCCCTGAGTGATCTCCATTTTTTAACAAGAGCAAGAGAGAAAAACCGAGAGAAAAAAGCAGGAAAATAAGGATCCCCCCGCGAATTTAGGTGTAAGCAGCATTTCCAGCTAAGGGATCTTGGGATCGTCAGTTACTACAAAACAGAACGCTGGCCGGTGCGGATTGTTGCCTGCTTTGATGCAAAACCTCAAGAATGAGCGTAATGGCTTTAAGCTGCGGGGTCTTGAGCTCTCTTCGCCGGGGTGTTACAACCGCCTTCTTCTCTCATGGCCTAGCCTATTTTTTTCTTACAGTAATCGGCCTCTGGGCCGAAAAAGAAAGGCTCCACCGGAGGCTTATGGCGAGCACTAAAAAAGAGGTACACTCTTGCTCCTTTGCGGGTAGTTCTATATCATCTGTTCCTGGAAACTAAGCTTGTGGCGGAAAACCACCCTCTTTAAAATCCTTAGTTTTCAGGTACGTGGCGGAACTCTTAGGTAGGGCGGGCTGAAAAGGCGGGGATAGCTCAGTTCCGCCACCCTCTGGAATTTTTCCTAAACTTGCTTTAAAAAATGTTCATAAAGACCTTTCTTCCCTTAAAGAGCGGTTATTTTACAACTGCTCGTCCGCTCTTGAGACGGTGAGGTTTCTTTCTTTTCGCTCCCTCTAAAATAGACGTTTAAGCGGTATCGTTTTTCAGGTCTTGCATTTCCACCGTAAGCCGATGGCCTCGAACCGCCTCCTCAGTCTCCTTGCCACCGCGTACCGATCCAGATCCAGACGGTTGAAGTAGTCCGCCCCCAGATCCTGATATCGCATACCGTTCTCAATTTGTGATAACCGGCGACCAAGATGGTGTGCCTATTGCTACTCCCGCCCGCTTTTTCCCTTGCGTGACACCGCCGATGATACAGTGCCGAATAATAAGTGTTTTTCGAACACCCAGCTGCATGGGCGATTTGCACCAGCATTGATCAGCCACAGGCTCCCCTTCGTATGTCTACTAGGCACTAAGAACGTGGGCTTGAACCCATAGGCGAAGACGTGCCCGTTCGTGGGATTTCCAAAAGCGCCATCAGTAGTCGGCGATTTTTCCACGCGACTCGTAGCGCCTTGGAGAAACTACTCGGTAGGCTCTTAGGAGATAACGCTTCTTGGTTCTGGTGATCAATGGGGTTATGTTTGCCGGTCGCAAGGTAGTAGCTGCTCTGGGCATCACAACAGATAAGGAAAAAAAAGAAATCCTGGTTTTATGGGAAGGAGCCCCTCTGGATGTCGCGTTTTGGAACACCTGCCCAAGGAAGCCTAGAGTGGGTGAGCAAAAGGTTGAACCAAGCCCGGGCGGAAAAAGATTATTGTGGGGCCCTGATGGAACTAAACAGGATGCAGGTTTTGCGAAAGCTATCGCTGCTCCAAAAACTTCCATGATGGTGAAAACAGCTTAAAAAGGGCGAAAAAAGGCGCTACCAAAATTACGACATTTAGGACATGCTCCTTATTTTGATTTTTAAACATTTTACAGGATCTTAATATTTCATTTTATAGTATTTTTTTATAGTATCCTTTCGTGTAGAAGATTGTCGTATTTTGATGCATGTTTACTTGTATTACTTCAGTATATTATGGGAGGGTTATTGCTTGGTTACACTTGATTCACAATATATACGTAATTACGTAGAGAAGAAGGAACTAGTTCTTGAAATGTGGACCCGTTTTATTCGGGGTGAGCCTGTCGATAATGGACTATTACCAATTAGCATTCTATCCTCTTGGAAAAGATCTTGTGAGTACAAGGTTAATCCATATTTGACGAAAATCAATTGCTCTGTCGCATCTGATTTCGAGGAACGGTTGTTAGCCAAGAAGCAATTATTAGATGTTACCATTCCATACCTTACAGGATTTTATAAAATTACGGAAGATTCAGACTTTATTTTCATTGTTACAGATGAGAACGGTTTAATCCTTGAGATTATCGGGAGTAGGAAACTTATACAACAGATGAAAGACTATAATGTAGTTCCAGGGATATATATGGAGGAAAAAACATGTGGAACGACAGCTGTGACATTGGCTTTAATCCATAATAAAGCCGTACAAGTTGTCGCTACAGAACATTTCTGCAAAATATTTCATCCTTTTACTTGTTATGCTGCGCCCATTCATAATTTCAGAGGGAAGATAATCGGAGCAATAATGATTTTAGCCTTATGGGAAAAGTCTCATCCCCATACCTTGGGCATGGTAACATCAACCGCTAATGCCATTGAAGCTCTTATCGCCTTAAATGAAGATAACCCCTAATTTCCCTAACCGCTTTTTTCCAACGCAATACCGCGCTTTCCGAGGTACACTTCCAGAGTTGCTTCATCCGGAAAGTGCTTCTCTGCCAGAGCCAGGTGTTCTTCCAGGAGCCTCT
>NZ_JABUEX010000114.1:0-4112 GCF_013314835.1 Syntrophothermus sp. | reverse complement strand
CCAAGAAGCCTCTTGCCCCCGTCGGGTTTCGGGATTTCGACCCTCCGCACGGGCTTCGGCTCATAGGTCCCTCTTAGCAGTTGTTCTTTGATGGTGCCCCAGTGCTCCCATAGGTATGGTAAAAGGAATTTCACTTCCATACCGTCTATAAAGAAACCTGTACTGGTCTCTGGTTCAGTAACGACTGGGCTCGGGCCACTATTGGTTAATCAGCTCTCATCTTCCTCGCCATAGACGCTGGACGACGGGTTTGGCTACAGTCCTATTGACAAAAACACCGCTGTAATAACAATACGGTTCTCCCGTGTCGCCCATTCAAGCACTTCGTCATCGGTCATCGACGGATTCACACTGCGTACTTCAGCCACGTCGTGGCCGAGGCTCTCCAGCCAGGCGCGTAGCCTGCCACCGGCACACACGTCAAGGAGAAACTTCATGGCGTCGCCTCGACATTCACGTTTTCGATGGCTTCATTCGCTACAAGCGCGCATGCGTAAACAAGGCACGCCCTTACGTCGTCCGGTTCAAGTTCCGGGTAATCCTCCAGTATTTCTTCCAGCGTCATCCCTTGTGCCAGCAGGGATAGCACGTTTTCTACTTTGATCCGCATACCGCGAATTATCGGTTTTCCTCCGAAAATCTTAGGGTTAACAGTAATCCGATTCAGCAAATCCTTAAGTTCCACCGATCAGACACCTCTTTTTGCAGCAGTAGTCTTAGTGTATTTCTTGTTCTATTGTATCATGTGGCACTCCGGAAACCGAACATGGTTTTGCCAAACTCAAGTTTGCGGGCACCCTTAACATAAATCCCGCGATACCAACAGTTTTCTGGAACAGGATAGCCTTCTGGTCAATCTCCGCTTTGGTTCCCTCAATTCTGAGAAACCTTCTGTAGGCGTTGTTCCCAATGAGAGTCTTCAATCCGCCTTCGGCTATGCGCTGGCTAAGCTGCTCCACTACCTGGTCTACCGTTGATACGAACATTTTTGAGCTTAACCCGCAGACTTGACCATAACTATCGCTTCGGGCTCGATGAATAACTGGCATCCCCTGGCCGCCGCGCTGATCGAAATAAACGGCCACTGCAGGGCGCTTGTATCGAGGTATACCGGGTGCTTTTTCCTGGTTCCTATCGGCGAAACCCAATGGGAATTATAGCCCATCCTTCAGCAAAATAACCGGTCCTGCTACGGGGAAATAACGTACACCAACCAGTCACGCACTAGACAGCGGCCTCCCACTAGGCCAATTACTGAAAAAGTTGTACCTTGAGCCCGTCTTTGAGGTCGCTTAAATCATTGATGGCACAGAACAATGCTGCCTCGGCATACCAAGCCTGGTTATTAATATCCAGGTAGTAATCGCTGGGCAGAGGCTGCTTGATAAAGCGCATGTTGCCATAGTCCAACCGAAACGCTCGGACCTAAACACAAGCCGCTTGAGCCCGGGTTACAACTGCTTCCGGAGCGAAGACGCGAATCCCTGACTAGTAATACTAGTACCTTGCATCACGCCTCGATTGTATAACTCCTGAATAGCCTGCTGGTAACGCTGAAAACCCTAAACCTCGGGTGAAGGGCATTGAATGGCACCGCCGGTTGACCGAAAGGCGCTGTCATATAGACTTGATTCAACTAAGTTCTTGATATATATTGTTATCAAATCTAGATATCAAGATTTTGATATAAAGGGAGGTGGTTTAAATCATCAAGTATTTGCTAAACGGATTCTTGAGAATGCATATCTTATATCACTGTACCCAGGGGCCGGTGTACGGAGCACAGATGATCGACGAGTTAAAACGGCACGGTTATCGGGTAGGCCCGAGCCATATATACCCGATACTGCATGAAATGAAAAAAGGTAACCTGGTAGAGTCTAAGCACACAGTGGAAGGTGGCAGACGCCGGATCTACTACCTTGCCACCGAGCAAGGCGAAGCCGTCCTGGAGGAATGTAAGAAGTGGCTGAGGGAATTGGTGTCGGAGATTCTGGAATAGGGTTAGGCATGAAGGGTCAAGCAAAAGCTTTGATCCGCCTACAATCAATGGCGGCAAAGGAGGCATGAAATGTGACCAAGCTTCTTGAATTTAGGGACCTTTCCCGATCCTTTCCGGGTAGTCATCTTAAAGTAACAGTGTCGGGTACCTTAAGACCTGGAGAAGTACTGGTTCTGAAAGGCCCTTCAGGCTCTGGGAAGTCCACCATCCTTCGTATCCTAGCCCGACTCATCCCGGCAGACACTGGTGAAGTCTATTTTGAAGGCCGACCGTGGATGAGCATACCTCCTCAGGAATGGCGTTCAGCCGTTCACTATGTCCCGCAAAGACCAGTCATGTTTCCGGGCACGGTCCAAGATAACCTGTTGCTTCCTTTTGCCCTCGCATTCCGGCGGAAGAAAAAATCCGTTCCCGCAACAGAATACCGTTATCTCATGGAGCAGGTCGGACTGAGCGACAAACTTCTTTTCCAAAATGCCTCGACTCTATCTGGAGGAGAAGCCGCCCGCGTCAGTTTGATCAGGGCTCTGCTCACGGGTCCCCGCGTCCTCATGCTAGACGAACCCACTGCCTACCTCGACACACAGAGCCAGGCTCACGTCATGAAGTCGCTTCAGCGTTGGGTAGAAGAAAGGCCTGAAAACGGTGTGATTTTGGTGTCCCATAAGGAAGAAGACCTACGGTTTTTGGGGCGATTTTCGCTTGTAAACCTGGAACCACACTCTACACTTGAAACATAGCTGCACCAAGAAAGCGGAAAATACGCTTGAGGATTACCTGCCACGAACAAGGAGGACAAGAAGATGAACAACGCCTACATACCTATTTCCGAGTTTAAGCTGGCTCTGAGCATGATCCTGATCCTCATTACCGGAACCATCTCCGCCCTGCTTCAATTGGGTTTGTTGAAGTCATTGGTGTGGGGGACTGTTCGCGCCTTTGTCCAGCTCTCGATAATTGGCTCCGTGCTCATGTATGTATTCAAAATCGACAATTTGGCTGTGATATTGGTCATCATCCTTTTGATGTGCTGGGTAGCGAGCAGAGAAGCTATTCGCCGGACACCTGAAGCTCCTTTCAACACGTCGGTTGTCTCTTTCCTCGCTTTAACCGCCAGCACCTTCATCGTTGGCCTCATAGTGGTAGTTATCATCATTTCACCTGAGCCTTGGTACTCAGCCCGCATAAGCGTTCCTATTTTCGGTATGATCCTGGGAAACTCGATGAACGGAATTGCTCTTTCCCTTGATCGGATGTTAAGCGAAGTAAAAGCCCATATAGAAGAGATAGAACAACTGGTCTGCTTTGGTGCGACTCCTTGGGAAGCCATCGTCCCTTACGTAAGAAAGGCCGTTATGGCCGGGATGACCCCGACCATAAACGGGCTCATGGTGGTAGGTCTGGTAAGCCTACCCGGAATGATGACAGGCCAGATACTGGCCGGCATGGACCCAACCGAGGCGGTCCGATACCAGTTTGTGGTTATGGCTATGGTAGCAGCTGCGGTCGGTATAGGATGCCTCATCATTGTTCTACTTTCGTATCGAAGGCTTTTCAACCAAGACCAAGCCTTGGTTCAGCCCGCATACTACTCCCAGAGGCCGAGGCACAATGCGGGAAAAAATAAGCTAAAATGAACGCATGGAAGAGCGATGTCCTTGTCAATGGACCTGTTGCCAAACCCATTGTCCGACGTCTACGGCAAGGAAGATGGGAGCTGATTAACCAATAGTGGCCCAAGCGCAGTCGTTACTAAACCGGAAACCTGTCCAGGTTCCTTTCGTTTTCGTCCAACCTCTTTTACCAGTTGCCTGATGTTGTGCACCGCTAAGGCTAACAGGACCTGAGTGTGTACCTTCGTCGTACCACGTAGGGTTGCACGGCGCAGTCCTCGCGGACCTTTCATCTCCGCGAACACGGTCTCGGGCCAGTATGTGCGCTGCTTGAGGCTTGTTCTCGCACGTTCCGTCTTTAAGTGGCTCTCTACCCGGAAAAGAAGTTCTTCGTCCATGTACCGCTTTATCGCTGGTCGTTTAGCCTTACACAGTGTACCGTGGTGGGGACACCCTTTACACGCTAGACGGTGTACCTTGTACACTACCGAGCCGTC
>NZ_JABUEX010000027.1:0-38879 GCF_013314835.1 Syntrophothermus sp. | reverse complement strand
CTTGCTTATCTTTGCCCCAGAATTACTCTGGCCATCCTCGTATTCATAAGCACTAGGCTCCGCTGTTCAGTTTTCTAAGATCTCCCCGCGCGCCTCGCCGCGCGCAAGATTTATATTAGCATGCGGTACTCCACCCAGTCAAGTAACAAAATTATTTTTTTGTATTTTGTGTTCCTCTTTGCGTCCCCAACGCTTCAAGAGGTTTTTACCGCATTATGATTATACTTCTTGAACAGACAACCTTTCAATACAATTTTTCTGCAATCCACGCTCATCTATGCTCAAAACAAGGGTTCTGCAGGCTATTTCTTCCTACATACAGGTACAGGCTAGTTCGCGCCCTTCTTTTCTTTCTTCTTCCTATCTATTCTGATAGCACAGTCTGGACACACCTGTTCGCAGATCATACAAGCGATGCAGCTCTCGATATCCTTGGGCTCAACTGCTGGCGTACCATACACTCCTAAGGTATCAGACCATACAATCGTACCAGTCGGGCATTTTTCCCGGCAGAGCCCGCACCCCTTGCATAGGGCTGGGAATAAATGAAACACCGCTTTTTCCATGTCCGTCGTAATGGGTTCAAGGCTAATTCCTTTAGGCATAGCGTACTTCCTCCCCTTTTGAAGCCTCTCTTGCTAACTCGATCCCGGCGTCGAGAGCGCGGTAATTCAGGTCTCTCAATCCGGGATCCTTTTGGAATTTGTAGCCTAACTGCTTTTCCAACGCTTCCTTAGCAGCTTCATACGAGACGATGTCAGTGAATCCTAGGACCGCCCCCATTACTACTATGTTAAACACCCGCGGGTGCAGTTCCTTGGCTTTTTCCAACGCTGGAATGCTGAGGATCCTACGCGCTTCAGGGGGAAGATCGTCGTGTTCTAGCTTGAATGACGAGTCATAAACATAAATCGTGTTCGGTCCAGAATACTGGTGCGTCCTGAGAACCGCCCGCCCGCTGAGGGCTACCACTACATCTCCTTTAGGAAACTTCGGTGCTCCGATGCGTTTATCCCCCACTTGGATAAAAGCTACCGACACGCCTCCCCGCTGTTCGAGCCCAAAGTTTGGAATATAGAGGGCCTGTTTGCCTTCGTTGTAAGCTGCCTCAGCCAGTATTTCCGCTACCGCCTGTACCCCCTGACCTCCTTCTCCGGCTAAAACTACTCTAGTGAGCGGCCTCATTTACTTTTCCCCCTTTCCAAACGGGCTTTTCAGTTCTCCGACCTTGAAATAAGCTTCCATCTCGTCCTCCAGAAAATCCCACGTCTGTCGAGCGTTTGTTCTCCAGTTGGTAGGGCAAGTCGAGAGACATTCCACAAACGAAAAGCCATTACCCTCCATCTGGTTCTGCACGGCCCGTTTAATGAAATTCTTCATCTGGCGGAACTTTGCCACTGTACCCCGGGCAATGTAAGCACCGTCTGTGGTAATGGCCGCCAGCATTTCCGGCCCCCGCGTGGGGTATCCTGTCTTGGCAACGTCCCGCCCGTAAGGAGTCGTTTCAGTTATTTGCCCAGGCAGGGTGGTGGGAGCTAACTGTCCTCCGGTCATGGCATAATTGGTGTTGTTCACCAGAATTAAAGTGACTTTTTCGTTGCGAACCGCTGAATTGAGAACGTGTTGGGAACCAATAGAATATCCTCCTCCATCCCCCATATAACCCACGCATATCAAGTCCGGATTAGCCCTTTTCATTCCAACCATTACCGGGGTAGTTCTTCCGTGATGGGTCTGGGTGCTGTCGACCGCAAAAAAGTTCCACGATAAGAGAGAGCAACCGATATCACACCCGAATACCACCCGGTTTTGGATATCCAGTTCATCGATCACTTCCCCTAAAGCCTTCAGCACGATGCCGTGCCCACAACCCGGGCAGAACTTGTGCGGTTTACTCGGCAAATACCACGATTTCGGCATTGCTGGTTGCACGCTTGCCATGCTGTACCTCCTCTCTATAGCAAACTCTTGGCCTTGGCCACGATATCCGAATCCACGATACCAAGCCCCGGCATCAAAAGCCCATGAATTTCTATGGTTTCACCGTAAATTTCTTGCCGGACCAACCTCATCAGCTGCCCATAAGAAGACTCGGCTATGAGCATCTTTTTAGCCCCGCTCCTTTTAATGGCTTCTCTCAGTTGCTTTTCTGGGAACGGCCTCAAAGTGATGGGCCTAAAATACCCGACCTTGATTCCCTCGTCCCTCAGGATACCGACCGCATCATATGCCGCCCGGGAAACTACCCCATGGGAGACAACAATGATTTCCGCATCATCGCACATCTTTTCATCCCATTCAACTATCTCGGGCGCCACCGCTTCATACGCCTGGGCCAGCCTCAGTACGACTTCATAAAGCTCTTCTTCCAGGCTGTATATGTTACAGAGATGGGCAGGCTCGCGCTCGTCCCCAATACTTCCAGGGAGTCCAACCAGCGGTTTCGCCGGCACCAGTTCTATTCCCTTTTCTTCTGGATCGTATATCTCCAACGGTTCTCTCATCTTCGCCTGGTATCCATCCCCCAGCACAAAAGTCGGGAAACGATATTTCCAGGCAGTGTTGAAAGCCTTGATAACGTAGTCAAACAACTCTTGATGCGTAGAAGTAGAGTACACTATGCGGTGGCCTTCTCCGTTTCCCCCATATGTAGTTAAAGTAACTTCTTGCTGCGAATACACGACCGTGCCCGACGAAGGCCCTCCTCTTTGCTGGATAATGGCTACTGTAGGCAAACGCATTCCCTCCGCCATTCCGAAAGGTTCTTGCATCAAGACATTGCCCGGCCCTGCCGTAGCAGTAAACGCTTTCTTACCAGCCTGTACCGCTCCACACACCGTAAAACCAGCGGAGATTTCGTCCTCTGTTTGTAGAAATTCCCGGTTGAACTTAGGAGCCAAGCGGGTCCAGTAGTGCATTATCTCGTTTTGCGGAGTGATAGGGTAGCCGAACATTATATCAGCTTTGGCCGCCAAAGCCGCCCAAGCAACCACTTCATTTCCAGTCATGAACGCTTTCTTAGTTCCGGTAATCGGTTTTTCCACCAATCAAGCACCTCCTGTCGATCATGTTTAGTTTGGTATTTTCCTAGCGATAAAATGCCTACCATATGGCACCAGGCATATATCTCTTGATATACCTAACCGGTACCCCTGCGAAGTCTATTTTGGCCACTTCTTCCCGCAGCCTCTCATCGACCGCGGCGCAAACCACCGGTATACCCAAGGACTCCGCAGCTTCGAGCACCACGCGATGACCCTGTTCCACGAACTCGACGGTGGTGTCATTCCCCAAATGGTTATTGCTGACTAACCCGTCCACCCGTCCCAAGTGTTTCACGTAATCGATGATGTCGCCCACAGTCGCGGTCATAGGCCGAGCGACGTTTACAACCGCCAATACCTTTAGATGTGGGTCATCATAAGCTCCTTCCACTAGGTTCAAGGTATGAGCCCCGTGAACCCCATAACCTATGTCCATTATGATGCACCCCGAACGTTTGAGCACCCACCTTACCGCTGGCTTTATCAGGCCTCCGGTCTCTCCCAATCCGAAGGTCTCTTTTGCTTCCCACCCCACGACCGTTATTCCTTTTTTCTCTAGCAGGGCCTTAAGCGGCCGAAGAGTATAAAACGGTTCCACTGTATCGAGGTCAACCAGGGTTACCTCCCAGCTTTGTTCCTTCAGTTCGAGAGCACGGTTGATGGCCACTTCGCTCTTGCCGCTGGCATATTCGCCTACATAAGCTTCGACTACTCTTTCCATAATAATATTGCTGGAACTCACACCCCCCAAAATGCCAAGCACGGATGCATTGTAGTTTTTGTATACAAAGTACATAAATGTTATTTCATGCTATTTGTTTAGTATAAGATAATCTCACATTGACGTCAATGATATATCTCATTTGCTAAATATTACGCATATTTATCCACCCAAAAGGTTTTCAGTCTATGCTTTCCCTTTCTGCGAGCTCTGGCCATAAAAAAATCGCCCTGCTGGCGATTGAGCTTCTGGTTGTGCTGTTTTTCTTCAAACTGGCTCGATTAAATGATAAGCTTAAAACAGGCTAAAAGAATAAGTCCTGGGATCCCCAAGAATCCGGCAATCAAAACAGTTATGATGTTAACCGGTATACTGAAATCGAAGTAGCCCCCAAAATAATTGAATGCCATTAACATCGCCAGACCAATAGCAGAATTCAGTAGAAGTTTCCATACCAGTTTGATAGGCTGTAAAAGAACTTGAGCCAGTATCAGTAAGATTACGGCCAGGAAAAAGGCCCCCATCACAATGTTTACCGTCTCCAAACCCGCTCACCTCCGTCAGCTAAAGGAAAAGACCTGCTTCAAAAGAGTTCGTGGGCTGTCTATGGTAAGCGCAATCGATATTGTATTCCTGTCTGGCTTTTTTCAACAGATAACAGTAGCGATGTTCTGCTGCTTTGAGGTTGTATATAGTAAAGTCAATCATGTCCGGATCCTGGTTCTCGTCAAAAAGCAACCGGGCCACAACCCAGTCTTGGTATGCCTGGGCCAACAAATCCTCTAAAGGTACGGGCTTATTCATTGCCAGCTCTTCCTCAGGAAAAAGAAAGACTTTGATGCGTTCCACAATGTATTTGAGATTTATCAATCTCCTTCGCCTCCGGGCCATCAAGCATGTCATCCCTAGTCCATGTTTATGCCCGGAATCTGACTTTCATACTCCCATATCCCGATCTTCTGTTTCGTTACCCCATCATGCAAGATAGGAACCGTCCCCACTTTTGCACATTTTGCATTTTGCACCCGATTTGCACGATTCACATTATATCTCTTGCCGGCCTTCCAAAGCCTTACGCAAGGTCAAAGCATCGCTGTACTCTATATCCCCTCCTACCGGCAGGCCGTGAGCAGGCCTGGTTATTTTTACCCCCTTGGCTTTTACCATGCCTGCTATGTAGCGGGCCACTAATTCTCCATCCACCGTAGGGTTAGTGGCAAGAATTATCTCCTTCACCCGCCCTTTGTCAACCATATCGAGTAGTCCTGCTAACTTAAGTTTTTCCAAAGCACCTTCTTCCATGAGGTGAGGCTCTTGGTTGAGAACATAGTAAAGCCCCCGGTAACCTGTTCGTTCAATCGACATCACGTCGCCCGCCTCTTCCACCACGCAGATCACGGATTCATCTCTTTTTTCATCTGCACACACCCAGCAGGGATCTTGGTCCGTCAGGTTACCACAACGCGAACAGGGAAACACCTTTTCCCTGGCTTCTATCATCGCCGCAGCCAAACGGCGCACTTCTGATGGCTCCATTTTTAAGATAAAAAGGGCTAGCCTCTGGGCGCTTTTGGGCCCTATTCCCGGCAGTTTTAAAAGTTCATCTATGAGCTTTTCCAAAGGTCTGGCCAGGCGCATTCTCTTTCCTCCGCGTTTTTAAAAACCACTGGCGTTCATCACATCTGCAGGTCCTCATGAGTGAGCCACAGATTAACACAGATGTTTAAGGATGCACACAGACAACTTAGAATTGAGATGAGTGTAAGCCGATGTGTTATAGGTACAGATGAAACTCTCGATGCTGACGCACTCCCTATTAGTGCATGCTCCCAGTCCTGATATGCCGCCAAAGCACAAGGACTCCCTCAATAAACAAGCGTCTGCGTCAATCTGCCCCGAAAACTAGCCACAGATGCGCACAGATGGTCACAGATGAACACAGATTTTCCTTAATTGAAGATTTTCTAGGTTACCGCTGGAGAACCCGAAGTTTTCATTCTCTAGTGGTGACACCGCCAGATGTCATAAAGGTCTGCGTCTGATAAAAATATCAGTATTCATCAGTGTCAATTCGGCGTCCATCTGTGGCCTGGCGTCGGGCCGGGTCAGAACCCAGGAAGGGTAACCCCTCCTGTAATCTTAGCCATCTCAGATTTTGCCATTTCCCGAGCCTTATTCAATCCCTCGTTAACAGCTGCCAGAACCAGATCCTGTAACATCTCCACGTCGTCCGGATCTACTACCTCCGGCGCAATTGAAATCGAAACCAGTTCCTGACTGCCGGTTACTGTTACCTTGACCGCTCCGCCGCCCGCCGATGCTTCGACTGTCCTCTCCTTCAACTCTTCCTGCAGTTTCATCATCTCTTGCTGCATTTTTTGCGCTTGCTTCATCATCTTGTTCAGGTTCCCGAAACTACCAAAACCCATTTCCTTTCCTCCTCTAGTCTTTGATTTCCACCATTTCCTGACCGAACATTTCTATGGCCTTCCTTACCAAAGGGTCGTCTTCTGGGTTATCTCCCAGCATTACGAACTGAACTTCAACTTTTTGTTTCAGGGTTTCTTCCAATGCATTTGATAGTATATCTTTGTTTTCCTTTTGTTCCATCCTCTCCCGGTGAAACTTAAATCCCTTCTTAAAGCCTACCAGAACAAGCCCGTCCTTAAGACCAAGGCATCGAGCTTCTGCCAACAGAGCATAGGTAGTGACTTTCTTGCTTCTAACCCGCTCGAGAACTTTCGCCCATGGGACTTCTGTGCCCTTGGTCGATGCGATTTTCTCTTTTTCTTTGATTCTAGCCGAATCCTTTTTTACGGGTGCAATCGCCGAACTCGCCGACACCTTTTCTTTGTCTCTACTCCCCAGCAACCCGGCCAATTCCAAGAAAGTAACTTCCATTATAAAGCGTGGGCTTTCACTGAAGCGAAGCTCGCCCGCCAGTTGCATTACCCTTTTCAAGACCTCTAGAATAAGCCCCGTATCTAAGCTCTCAGCCTGGCGCCCGAGCTCCAACAGAGTCTCGTCACCTACCACGCGGCTGAGCTCAGCCCCAGGGCCTACTGCCTTGAGCACTAGCATATCCCGAAGGTAATCAGCTACCTCGCGAACAAACTGCAGGGCTTCTTTGCCCGCGGCCACGGCTTGGTCTATATAAGTCAAGACCAGGCCCGCATCTCCTTCCATTATGCTTCCGAAGAATTCACTGAGAAAACGGTCGTCCACCAGCCCCAGTACATTCAACACATCCTGGTAAGTGATTGAAGACAAACCATACGCCAGGCATTGATCCAGTATGCTGAGCCCGTCCCTCATGCTGCCGGTGGCCCGACGGGCAATGACCTCTAAAGCCTTTTCTTCTGACTCAATCCCCTGGGTCTGGGCCACCGTTTTCAGTCTCTCCAGTATCTCAGTCTGGGATAAGCGGCGAAAATTGTAACGCTGGCAACGGGATAGGATAGTGGCCGGTATTCTCTGAGGCTCCGTGGTAGCGAGAACAAATACGACCGACTCCGGGGGCTCCTCCAAAGTCTTCAAAAGAGCGTTAAACGCCTCCGTGGTTAGCATGTGTACCTCGTCGATTATGTACACCTTGGTCTTGCCCTGCGCTGGCATCATCCTTACTTTTTCCCTCAAGTCCCTGATCTCATCGATGCCGCGGTTGGAAGCAGCATCGATCTCGATTACGTCCATAAAGCTTCCACTCGCGATATCCACGCAGGAAGCACAACGGTTACAAGGCTCTCCATCGACCGGCTCGACACAGTTAACAGCCTTGGCCAGTATCTTAGCGACACTGGTCTTACCTGTGCCCCGCGGCCCACAAAAGAGATAGGCATGGGAGACCCGGCCTTGTTGCACAGCATTTCTCAAGGCTCTCACCGTTTGCTCCTGTCCCACCACTTCATCGAACCTCTGCGGCCTTAGACTCCTGTACAGGGCTAACTGGGCCATAATCCCACCTCTCGCACAAACGACTTTCGATAAGAAAGTCACGTTTTCCTTCTCGATAGACTCGATGACGAAGAACCAAAGTCAAAACAAGAAAAGGTGAGTCTTGTATAGCCCACCTCGCTTTTTTCAATAATTAATGCCGCGCACCTGGCTTCGAACAGACCTTCCGGGCGTTACCCGGGCAGTTAACTCCATCCAGGCTCCCCTGCGGCACACAAGAAAAATCCCTTAGTGCTGCTTCCTCCCGGACCTGACACGGTTCAGGACCTCCTGTTGCGCAGGACCCAAACTTCTTCGCCACTTACCCAGGCCAGACCCCACAAGGTATGCCCTCAGCTCAGGAATTCAACCCTGCTACAGCGGGTTGCAGGTTACAGGGCACCGCTACCTCCCCGTCTAGCGCGGCATATCTAATTTCGGTACACAAAAAGCCTTTACCCCTACTTTTAAGGTAAAGGCCTCGGCTTACGTACTAGGTTGATTATACTCCAGTTTGTCTCTCTTTTCAATTTTCTTCAGCCATCACCTCTTTTTTAGTCCCACGACCTGTCCGAGCCCTGAGATGCTTCGATTCTTACTCGTCGACAATTCCACGCCAAATTCGATGTTCGCTGCCACCTCTCTTCTATCATCCCAACAGAAGTAATACGGCCTTAGGGTCTTATATATAACATTAAGTTATCAATATCATGCAGGGAAATTTCCATGTGTGACGAATTATGATGAAGTGTGATTGTCGTTACAACTATAACAAGGAGGCGGTTTAAGGTTGCAGAGGGAAAAGTTGTTGTTTGCCGTGACCGGAGTTGTAATCGGTGGGCTGGCGGTGTTGTTGGTTTTGTCTGGAAATCCCGCCAACATGGGCATGTGTATCGCCTGTTTCCTGCGGGATATCACCGGCAGTCTGGGCCTGCATCGAGCAGGTGTAGTGCAGTACATGCGTCCGGAGATCCTGGGACTTTCGTTAGGGGCGTTCGTTACGGCTTTAGGAGCCCGCGAGTTTAGAAGCCGCGGGGGATCTGCTCCATTCGTCCGGTTTTTCCTGGGAATGTTCATGATGATCGGGGCACTCATGTTCCTCGGCTGCCCCTTGCGCGACATCCTACGGATAAGCGGCGGGGATTTGAATGCAGTAGTCGGTTTGTTCGGCTTCGTATCGGGCGTGCTCTGGGGAGTATTCTTCCTGCGCCAAGGATTCAACCTGGGTGCCGCCAGGCTGGAACCAACTACGCAGGCCGGAGGGTACCTCTTCGTTGCACTGGTAACGGTGATGCTGTTCCTACTCGTGGCCGGAATCAACTTCAACCCGGAAGCGGGTGGACCCCTATTCTTTAGTAAAGAAGGACCCGGCAGCATGCACGCCCCCATATGGATCGCGTTAGCCGCAGGTCTGGTTATAGGGTTCCTCGCTCAAAGGGCCAGGTTGTGCCTGAGCGGAGGCTTTCGAGATTTCTTCCTTATTAGAGAAACCGGAATGCTTCTCGCCTACGGCGGCATCCTAGTTACAGCTCTGATACTTAACATAGTATTTGGCAAGTTCAACCTCGGCTTCGCGAACCAACCGGTGGCCCATACCAACCACATCTTTAACTTTCTGGGCCTGTTTTTACTGGGGCAGTGCGCGGTGTTTCTGGGCGGATGTCCCCTGCGCCAGATCGTAATGGCCAGTGAAGGAGACATGGATGCCGCTGTCGCGGTAGCAGGCATGGTCGCAGGCGCGGCTGTCGCCCACAATTTCATGCTGGCAGCCAGCCCCAAAGGTCCTACCGGGTTCGGTGAAATAGCCGTCATCGCCGGTATTCTCATCGTAAGCCTTATCGGCTGGGCTTACCGGGAGGAGGTATAAGAAATGGAAACTCTCGATGTCAGGGGATTGAGTTGCCCTTTGCCGGTGTTGAAAGTTAAGAAAAGCTTGGACAAAGGAGCTACCGATTTGCGAGTCATAGGGTCGGCCCAAGTGGCCTTTGAAAACGTAACCAGGTTTGCACGCTCACAAGGTTTAGAAGTTAACGTTCTTTCGCATTCCCCACATGAATGGGAAATCGAGCTAAAGAGGACGGGCCGTTAAGCCCGTTCTCTTTACAGGCACCGACTCTAGAGCGTTAGCCATTTGACACGGGCTCAGTCGGTTTAGCCTTTGGAAGGCGACCGCACTTCGAGCAGGTTCGCCTCTCATGAACTGGAGTCCTTCCCCGTCTCCGTTTCAGGACCCTTCCGCACAAACATACACGCCCTTTTACTCGTGCCGGGTTGCCAAATACCAGGGCAAAGTCCGGTACATCCCTGGTTACGACAGATCCTGCCCCAACTACCGCATACTCACCGATGGTTACGCCGCAGACGACAGTACAATTGGCTCCCAGGGACGCGCCTTTCTTTATTACTGTCGGAACGACTTCCCAGTCCGAGGAAAAGGCGCGTGGGTAACGATCATTAGTAAAAACGCAGCCCGGGCCGATAAAAACATCATCTTCGATAGTGACTCCCTTGTATACAGACACCCCGTTTTGAATTTTCACCCGGTTACCTACTCTCACTCCTTTATCAATGTAAACGTCCTTACCGATAATACAGTTCTCACCAATAACTGCGTCTTCTCGTATCTGAACTTGGTTCCAGATCAAGCTGCCCTCTCCTATTGTCGCCTGGGGAGACACCTCTGCCGAAGGATGTACTGATGCATTGCTCACTGACCGTCACTCCCTATAGCTGTTCACAGCCAGCACTATCCTTTCCAGTTCCTCTAAACCCAATCCGGGATAAACGGGCAGGGACACCACTTGCCTTGCCGCCTCCCTGGCGATGTCGGTTCCAGTATCTATATAACCTGTGCGCTGGAAGATCGGCTGCTCCGTTAGACAAGACGGGTAGTAGATCCCGCAACCGATCCCGTTATTAACAAGATGCTGCACGAAGCGGTTTCTGTCGCCCATAACTCTAACCGTGTACTGGTGGTAAACATGATAGTACCCTTCAGGCTCTTTGGGAAGAAGCACAAGCGGGTTGTCAATGTGTCGATTGAAATACGCGGCGTTCTCTCTGCGTTTTCGGTTGATGAAGTCGAGCTTTTTCACTTGTTCAAGACCTATTGCAGCATTAACATTGCTCATTCGGAAATTGTACCCTAAAACCTCGTAATGATACCGCTCTCTTTGCCCGTGATTGATGAACATGCGTACCTTCTCTGCCAGCAAGTCATCGTCGGTGACTACCATCCCTCCTTCTCCTGTAGTAATGTTTTTACTTCCGTAAAAGCTGAAAGCCCCAGCTTTGCCAAAGGTTCCCACATGCCTATCTTTTACGCGGGCACCGTGAGCTTGAGCGCAGTCTTCAATAACCAGCATACCTCTTTTTTCGGCCAATTCCGCGATAGTGTTGACATCTGCGGGTAACCCGTAAAGGTGAACGACCATCACTCCCTTGGCTTCCGGATGCTCTTCCATTGCTTCAGCCAATTTCTCGGGATCAAGGTTGTACGTTTCACCATCGATATCTACGAATACCGGCACCAAACCGCAGGCTACCAAAACACTCACCGTAGATATAAAGGTAAACGGCGTGGTAAATACCTTGTCACCCCGGACCAGGCCTACACTTTCTACGGCAGCCTGTAAAGCCGCTGTTCCCGACGAAGTTGCCACCGCGTGTTTCATGCCCAGGTACTCGGCAAAGCTGTCTTCGAACTGTCTGGTCCAGTCCCCAGGAGCAAGTTCACCCGAATCAAGAACTTCTAACACCCTCATTTTTTCTTCTTCCCCGATTAACGGCCTGGTTATCGGAATAATTGTCTTCCCCTCCCTCCTTTTTCCGTCCTAGAATTTGAAACTTGCCCCAGGCGCTGTTCATACGCACACACTCTTTTCTGTTGTTCGCTTGTTTCAGCTGTGGCATTCATTCAATAAACAGCGAATATCCACACCTTGCCCACCCCGAACCAAAGAATAGCGAGCTCCGTCCATAACCGCCTGTACCATCAGAGGCAGTTCAGGGTTATAGGTTTTCCCAGAATTTACGGCCTGAAGTACCTCGAGACACTGTTCCTTTAAGGGTTCTTTACCATCAACAAAAGGACACACTATGTTTCCACAAGAGTAATAAAACCTCCCGGGCTGTTTTTGAAAGTTCTGAGCTACTTCATAATCGTAGACCCTTACTTTGTGAGTGGGTTCCATGTCATCGAATACCGCCATTTTTTTGTTTCCTACGACCACACACTTGCGAACCTTCAGCGGTTCCAGCCAACTGAAATACAGGTAGGCATACAACCCTGACCGAAACAACAGCATCATGATAACCGAATCGAGCCCCTTCCGGCCCACAACGCCCATACCTTTAGCCCAAACCTCATCCGGACATTCTCCGGTCAGATCCAGCAACATGGACAAGTCATGAGGCCCTAAATCATCCAATATATCTACATCTTCTCTAACCACCCCTAGATGAGTTCGTTCAAATCGCAAGTAAGATAAGTAGCCGAGATCTCCGGACACTACTAACTCTTTCAACTTCTTGTACGCGGGGTTGTGCAGCATAATATGACCAACTCTCAGGACCACTCCCCGCTCGGCGGCGATATCGAACAATTCCTTTGCTTCTTCGTAGTTGTTGGCAAAAGGTTTTTCCACCAGCACGTGCTTGCGGTTGATCAAGGCCTCTCGAACCTGCGAGTAATGGAACCTCGCCGGGGTCGCAATAACTACCAAGCTGATTTGGGGATTGTGCCATATATCCCGCAAGCTATCCGATGCCTTGACCTTTTTCCACTGACGCTCTAATTCACCTAACCTCATCCTGTCCAAATCGAAGCAGTGTATCTTTGTGACCTCGGGTATTTCCCCAAACACCCTGACATAATTAGCTCCCCAGGCTCCGATGCCTACTATTCCGACCTCCAAGTAATGTCCCTCCCAGGTCTAAGAACATTCGACCTGGTGTACATTACGTGCTGATAAGCAAAAGTGTTACCGCTACCCAGCTCGTCATTCTGTAAATTGAAGACCGCCATGAAGAACGCCGCTCAATCGAGTTTATTCCTAGACCGAGTAGCCTTCACTTCACCGACCACAAGCAGACAGTAACAAAACGGTTCTCTACCTGGGTTAATAACTTCAATGTTTAACGGAGACCCTTTGCGAGTTAAGCGCAGAGGCGAATCAAGAGCAAACCTTATTTCACTTGCAGGGAAATCTAGCCGAATACAAACATTATCCTCGCCTATAGAAAACTCCAAGATGATTCTGCCCGTGCTTCTCAGGAATACCTCACCGAACTCTACGCTTTGGTCGCCCGGATAAAAGGTAATACGTTCTTTTTTTCTCCCCCCAAGGCTAGTTAAGCATCTTCCCAACTCAATCCTTGGATTGCCCGTAATAGGCCGCTCAACCAATACAACAAAGCACTGGTCTTTCCCGCTATCAAATAACCCCTGTCCGCCGGCATGAATAGCATTACAGACATCCTGATTCTCCCCCAGTTGCTCTGAATCTGTCTCTTTCCTGACCTTGGCAACCCAGTCTATCCAAAGCGTGTTAGGTTCCTCTATTCCAATCTCCAACAAACCCTGCACCGCCAAAGGAGGTACTGAGTATTCGTAACCGTAAACCTCCATGTGCTGGGAAACATCAAACTCCTCTCGTATCTGCGCCACCACATTTCCACTTTCGTCGTAGAAATGTATTGCCATGTACACCTTCCCCGCAACTGCTAATCGAATCCGGGCTTCAACTCGCCACCTCTCTCCGGGATTCACGGCAATCGTAACAGGAGGAACCTCTCGAACGCCGCACCTTCCCTCGTGCGTCGGATTTGAGATTACCATGCAATAGCGTCCGTCGGAAGATTGTTCAGCCACCCTTTTCCAGGTAGTATCATCATTTCCTCCGACCGGTTCCCACCCCGGCGGCCAACGTCCTATGGAGTTCGGCGGGTGTTGGAAGTTATGGTTGTAAACGAAGTTCTTTAGGATCACAGGTTTTCTCTCCAAGCATATCTGTTTTGTGCTCTCGGGCACTTGTCTCGATACTATTGTATGGCTCTGGCTCCCCAGGTGCTCTCCTCCGAAAATTAGTGCCCAGAGACAGCTCCCTTATCACGTTACTCCCATGCCTTGAATAAAATGGCAGTAACACGGAGAGGATGTCTCTCCAGAATCTCTTATTCAAGGGAGGTATTTCTATGCCTAATAACCTTGTATTCAACCGAGAGCCGGACCAACTAAAAATTCAAATCTATGGAAGCGATACCAGTAACCCGATTTCAACTACCAACGGCCGTCTGAATATCGAGAGTATTTCCGATACCGTATCCGTTACCCTTTCCGGCTCCGTATCAGTTACGGTTACCGACCTGGATATCCGCGATTTGGCTTATACCCAGGATACGATCCGTATCTACGGCTCCGAAACTTACCCGCTTTCTACTACCCAGGGGCGCCTCAACATCGAGAGTATCTCGGCTGATGTTTCAATTACCTCGACCGACCTGGACATCCGCGACTTAGCCTATACTCAGGACACGATCCGCATCTACGGCTCCGAAACTTACCCGCTTTCTACTACCCAGGGGCGCCTCAACATCGAGAGTATCTCGGCTGATGTTTCAATTACCTCGACCGACCTGGACATCCGCGATTTGGCCTATACTCAGGACACGATCCGCATCTACGGTTCCGAGACTTATCCCTTGGCTACCACAACCGGGTGGTTGAACATCCTCAACCGGTCAAGGTATATGGCAGAAAGTTCTGCCCTCACGGTCACCGGAACCTCAAGCACTTACAACGGTATACTTGCTTCTGATATTTCGGATAAGTCTATGGTCTCCTTTGCTGTTCACAATAAAGGATCTTCCGAAGTCAGTATCCGGGTAGAGGTAAGTCCAGATAACACCCTTTGGATAACCGACTCTTCTGCTTTCACCCTGGCCGGCAATGCCGCCACGGTGTTTGTTCCCAAGTATTTTCTCAAGTATGCCCGCATCGCGTACGCTGCCCTTACCGACGGCTCAGCCTTCACCTTTGACGCTTGGTACCAGGCACAGGTCTAAGTCCTCGGAGAACCGGGTCGCTCACTTGGACCAACGGAGACCTAGGAGGGCTGAGAATGACTGAAAAAGAAGTCTTGTTAGCAGAAGATACCTTAAATAAACGGCTCGAACAAACGGAACTGGCTCTGATACTGGCCAAGTGTTGTTTGGCTCGAGAGCAGGAACTTATCGATCTGGCTATAAAGCGGTGGGGCAACCTGCCCGTATTGGATAGAAGGAAACACTCCATAGAGGTCTGGTTTAAGCACCTTTCGGAGTTTGCCCAAAACCATTACAACCTTCGCTTGCCTTACAATGGAGGTGAATCCTCATATCCTCTGTAAGCTTGTCGGTGTGCATGATAGTTAAAAACGAAGCTAATAACCTGCCCCGTTGTCTTGAAAGCATTGCCGAAATCGCTCAACAAATAGTAGTTGTCGACACTGGTTCCACCGACGACACGGTGGATATCGCAGGCCGGCACGGGGCAGAAATCTTCTATTTTCCATGGAACGACAGTTTCAGCGATGCCAGAAATCACTCGCTTGCTTTCGCCCGTGGCCAGTGGATTCTTGTTATGGACGCAGACGACGAACTCGTTCAAGAAGATATTCCTAAATTGAAGGAGTTAATGGGTACGGAAACGGCAGAAGCATATTTCTTGCAGACTATTAACTCTAACGATCCTCACGGTACTCACCCTGGAACGCATCACTTAACCTTACGCTTGTTTCGTAATCGTCCCGAATACCGCTACATCGGGAGAATTCACGAATCTATAATTCCGTCTATTGTAGAACACGCAGGACAAAAAGCGATCAAGGTAGCACCCGAGGTCCGAATTATTCATTACGGTTATGCCAAGCAAGAAGTCGAGCAAAAGAATAAGATATGGCGCAACCTAAGTCTGTTGACCAAAGAGCTGGAGTCCCGAACCCCGGACAGCTTCTTATATTACAACCTGGGAGTAGAATACTTCCGATTGGGAGATTATGCCAAGGCGCTTGAATACTTTGACCAGGCCGAAGCAGACATTCGTTGGGAAGCGGCCTTCGTCCCTTCTCTGGTTAGGAAAAAGGCTGACTGCTTGGCTTTGATGGATAAGACTCGGGAGGCTATTCAATACTTAGAAAGAATGATTAGACTATATCCCGATTACACCGACCTGGTTTACCGACTGGGTTTAGTTTATATGGGAAACCATGATCTGCTGCGAGCAGTCCAATGTTTCCACAAATGCCTGAACATGGGGGAATCTCCCCCTCATTATCCACACGAAGAAGGGATAAACAGCTACCTTGCGTACCAGGCATTAGGCAACGCGTATGAAATGATGCTGGAAAGAGACCGGGCTCTCAGCGCCTTCAGGTGTCAGCTTATCTCTAAGCCGACCGACCTGCAACCTGTTGCCGCCATTATTCGGTTGCTGCTCGCGGAAAAAGGTCTCGATGCTACCGTCGCCTACCTGGATACCTGGTTCGATTTTTCAACCCCAGCCGCCAACCTGGGGGTAAGTGACCTGTTCTTGCTTCATTATTGTCCCACCGCTGCCTTAAAGTTCCTGGACCGGGCTGCTAATCTGGGAGCAGGTGGTCATCGTTATCATGCTCTCAAGGGGGAAGCATTGCTGTTAGCCGGCCGTTACAAAGAAGCCCTGGCAGAATTGGAGGCAGTTGCCCCGGAAAGCCCGTACTATTCTCGAACTCTTCGCAATCGGTGCCTGCTGTTGTGGGTGGGAGGCTGCTGTGACGAAGCAAGATCCTTTATCGAACACCTGTGGCCGCCTGAACCGGCCAGGGACGTTTACCTGATGGCCCAGGCCGCGCTGGATTCTTTTCCCCAACCTCTCTCTTTGCCGGTTGGAGAATCACCCTTTAACCTAAGCCTGTACTTAGACCTGCTTGAAAAATGCATTTGTCTCAGAAAGTGGGACCTGGTTAAAAAACTATCGTCAGCGGCTGAAAGCTCTCCCGAACTGGGCCCGGCTTTAGGCAAAGCCCTTTACCGTCAAGGCTACCCGCAGCAAGCTATCGAATGGCTCGATCGCGGATACCAGTTTGCCCTGGCCAATCAAGATCTAGAAGCCTTGCTGATATTTGCGCGTATACTTCGAAAGAAAGGGATGTTCTATCGGGCAAAACAAGTCCTTAAAAAAACGATAAATCAGATGCCGGCAGAACTCGAAGCCTTTGTAGAACTGGCCGACGTGTATCACGAACAGGCACTACAGGCTGTTAGCAAGGTTTCAGGGACCGATGCGCTCCTTACCTCGCTGAGAAAAGAGACACACCCCAAGCTCAGTGTATGTATGATTGTAAAGAATGAAGCCGAATTATTGCCTCGTTGTCTGGCTAGTATAAGGGAGGTTGCTGATGAAATAGTCATTGTTGATACTGGATCCACTGATAACACCCCCGAAATCGCCTTGATGAATGGAGCAAGGCTGTTTAAGATAAGGTGGCCGGAAGACTTCGCCGCTGCCCGTAACTTTGCCCTGGACCAGGCGACCGGTGACTGGATTCTCATCATCGACGCTGACGAAGAGCTCAATCCGAACGATAAAGCCAAGATACTAAAACTCCTGTATACGGAAGGGATCGAGGGGTTCTGCTTCCAAATCGTCAACTTCTATGGACAGGAAGCAGGACCCGATTTCATGACCGACATCGCCTGCCGGCTTTTCCGAAACCGGCCTTGTTACCGGTTCAAACGGACACTGCACGAACAGGTAGTTGATGAAATAATCGCTTATTCAGGACCGTCTTCGGTGAAGATAGCCAATGTGCAAATTCTTCATTATGGTTATTTAACCCCCATTGCAGCTCGCAAAAAGAAGCTCGAACGTAATCTGCCCATCGTTCAAAAGGCTCTTGCCCTGGACCCGGAGAACAGGTTTCTATACTACAGCCTGGGAGTAGAATTACTAAACGCCGGTCGTTATGATGAAGCGCTGCTCAACCTGGAACGATGTTACCAACCCGGACTGAGCTACTCTTCTGATGTGGTGCTGAAGAAAATCGTGTGTCTTAAGGAAATGTCCCGGTTTGCGGAAGCGCTGGCTCTGATCGAGGAGTCTCTTGTTCATTACCCTCAGTTCACGGATCTCGTCTTTCTACAAGGGGAGATATTCTTTCAACTGGGCGAGTATGAGAAAGCTGCTAGCTGTTTTCAGCAGTGCCTGCAAATGGGTGATGCCCCCCTCATTTACTGCGGAACTAACGGAATGGGAAACTTCCGGGCCTGGGATTACTTGGGGCAAACCCTAGAATCTCTAGGTCAAGACCTGGAAGCCGAACAAGCTTACCAGCAAGCCTTGATCGCCAACCCTAAGTACCATCAACCTCTTTATCGTTGGGCCCGCCTGCTCCGTCGCCGGCAAACTGCAACAGAAGTCGCCGACACCCTGAAGAATTATATTGACTTGTCTGATCCTTCGGCCCTACTGTTGCTGGCCGACGTATTCATGAGTACGCTTGACTACCACGAATCTATCGCCTTTATTCATTCAGCTCGCCAAAGAACCGCGAAAAACCCCGTTCTGGAACAACGTTGTCTTTATATGGAAGGGTTGTGCTTGGCTTATCTGAGACGTTTCTCCGAGTCCGCCGAACTCTTTAGAACAGTTCCCCCCCGCAGTCATTACTACGTTCCCTGCCTTGTCTGGCAATACATCCTGGCTTTGACTGTGCAAGACCAGGACACCGCTCTTCTAATCCTGGATAAACTGATCGAGGCGAACAACACCCTAGGCCGCCGTTTTTTGGCTGCACATCAGGCAGCTTTCGGTCGTAAACATAAATCAGTTTATGCCCCGGACTTACTGGCTGTGATGGAGGAAATAGGAGGCCGACTGAATTCCATAGGAGCCACCGAACTGGCCGGGCAGGTGCTGGCAGCCGCGCAGTCGCTCTCGAAAACTAACCCTGCCTTCCCTGAAACCAAAGCTTGATCCTGCCCTCGCCGGTTTCCCCTTCGGCTAGCCTGTACTTTACCCGACTGAAACGGGTAAAGTACTGGTTGACGAGCACCTCCATTTTCCCCGGAGCCAATTCTAATTCCGGTACCTCGTCGAAGAAGGCACTTCCATCCGGGCTGTCCTGCAACCTTACCCGCACCTTCTTATCCCCTATGTTTTGCACTACAAAACTCCATACGGAAAAACACCACACCTCTCTGGTAGAACTGAACTGTTCGGTCAAAGTCACATTACATGTTTCGACGAAGCTACAAGCGTGACACCGTTCGTCCGTGTAAATATGCAACATAGGGTGAAGCGACCAATGAGGGTGATAAGGGCTAGCAAACACCCAGATGCCATTATGGGTGCTCTCAAGGTCCGGCAGCAACGCCAGGCCCCGGTTGGGCAAGGCCCCAGAATACCACATTTTTACTATGTTGGTCACATCCACCATGATCGGGTTCGGGTGTAAAGGCATAGGTATCTCGATGTTGGTCGAAAAGATGCCTTCTGGTCGGGATCGGTAATTGGTACAACAATCTCTGAAGCTGCCGCGTAGAGCCTGGAGGTTGAGCTTGCGCGGTGGACTTCCCAAGAAAGGCGTACTTGTGGGATTTAGAACGAGGTGGGCACTGCTGATATCGTAGTGGTCAGAAAGGGGAGGCAGGTGAAAGAACAAATAGGACATATACTCGCACCGACACCCCGTCTCGATTTCAAACCAAAGACCGACCGGCAGCTTATCGGAACGACACGGAGTCAGCTGGGGCAGGTTACTTTGAACATAGGTACTAACGCATGATCGTACAGGCACAAGACCCATGCTCACAACTCCTTCTATGTTCATGGTGCCATATACTAGGATATGTCAGGCCTTGACCTGGCGTTATCCTTTTCCTTTAACGTCTTTTTTTGGCACAAGTTATGCCAGACGAAGTAACTATTCTCTCTCCGTTGCCCTCCAAGGGAAAAAAACAAGGGGCTTAAACCCCTTGAATAATTCTCACATGGCGTAGAGGCTGAGATTCGAACCCATCGGCTTAAACATAATGTTTTTGATTTAAGTCTGACGAAACGGAATCCTTCCTTTTAAGGTTTCTGACAACATTTCTTACAGGACTTCTAGTGATAGATCCCAACATCATTAAGGAACCTAAGATAAACGGCTGCTGCTCTCTGCTGTGCTACTATAGAACAAGGGCCGGCCATTCTCTCGAACGCTGGTTTTTGCTCTTTGGCTTTTAATTTGTCAAATTCCATTGTTCCAAGATAATATGACGATTTCTCAGTTATCGCAGCCCACCTGTGGGCCTCGCTGTCTAAATTGTTTGAGCAAATTTGTCTTAGTTCATCTTGGTTAATGCACGTGGCAACATAAAACCCTGCTCTTCCGTCGTAGTAAGACTCTAAGGTTGAATGGCATTTTATTGATTCTTTTACTCCATTACCCCCAAAGGGAAAATTCCATACATGGTGCGGCGCGTGTAGGTCACCTAAATAGTGTATGGCTCTTCCTAATTCCTGCCAAGCTTGTTCGTAACATCCCTTTCGGTATTGTGTTAATGCCTTGTTATAATGCTCGGTAAAGTTTGACCGTGCAGTAGGATACCGGTTACCTCTGTAATTAGTACCGAATGTGGGACTGTAAAAATGCCCTTCGTACCACCCGCTCGTTTCATCTTTATCAGGTTGAGTCGAGAAATCCATCAGGATCTGTGCCGGTGTCATGCTTACAATTCTACGATTCTTAACTACATTAAAGGGTTTGTATAAATCGCCCGCATAAGCTCTGATTCTAGGATCTTCACTGTTTCTGATAAGTACGATACCCTGACTGGCTATTTGCCTATGGGTGTAGTCGTTATAAGCCAACGCCGGGGCGTTCCCCAATACCGTCAGGAAGACCAGCGCCCCTAACATTACTGCTAGTACCCGCTTCATTGCCCTTCCTCCTAAGAGTTTGTTATTTGAATCTTTGTTGGTACTCTGCCCCCCTTCTTTAGCTTACTAACCAGTATTTTATATCCGTTCATAGAACAGTCAATGATAGCTAGATCACATCTTCATGACATCATGAACACTGGCCTTCCCCTATCACGGCAAACCACTGGTCAGTTTCGGCACAAAAATGGCACACAGCGGTGTCGAGCGCCGCTCTTTTCGCCCCCTGCAACCCCTGTCCAAAAACAAAAAAGGGGTCGAAACCCCTTGATAATCCTTTAATGGCGGAGAGAGAGGGATTCGAACCCTCGAGACGAGGTTGTGCCCCGTCTACTCGATTTCCAGTCGAGCGCTTTCGTCCACTCAGCCATCTCTCCGCAAAAAAGAGGCCGCTCGGGCGATCCCTTCGCTTATTATCACTTGTAACCGACTGCCACTTTATTTTACCGTCCCCCGCCAGCAATTGCAAGCAGAAGTAAGCCCCCCTACGGCGGACCGCGTGTAAGTAGCAGACTGCCGCCTGCGTACTTACAGTTAAGATGATTTGTGTTCTCTTGTCTTTTCTGCTTTGGAGGGGGCGCTACTGGCAACTCCGTACTCATTCAGCAGCTTCGGAGGAGCAAGTTTTTGGTTCTTTCGATTCATGTTTAGTTCCGATCTTGGTATACTTCAAATGTAAAATGTCTCACCCGTAGTTAATTTGAAAAAGGTGGTGCCGAAGATGAAAAACACGGGTCACAAGCTGTGGGTTCTGCTGCTTGTCTTGGCGCTCTGCGCCGTTGCCGGCTGCGCTCAAAAAAGCACCGGCAAAAAATCCCCTACTCCAACCCCCGAAGCCCCGAAAACGAAAGAGGTGTCGGTCGCTGTCTACTACCTCAAATTCAGTGCCGAGGACGCGTATCTGGTGCGCGAGGTACACAAGATCAAGACTGCAAAGGATACTCGTATTGCTGCCGTGGAAGAATTAATCCAGGGTACGCCCACCACTCCCGGAGCGACTACGGTCATTCCTTTGGGTACCAAAGTTCTGGGGCTTAAGGTTGATAAGGGACTAGCCACCGTCGACTTTTCCCGCGAAGTACTAAAAGCCAATGTGGGCAGCGCCGGGGAGGCCCTGGGAATACAAAGCATCGTCAATACTTTGACTGAGTTTCCCGGAATAGAGCGGGTATCATTTACAGTCGAGGGCAAAGTGGACGAACAAACCCGCGACTGGTGGGGGCACGTCGGGTTGTACGACCAGCCTTTCAAGCGGAACATATCCGCAGTATGGGAACCGGTCATCTGGGTTACCTCGCCCCAACCTGGGGATAAGGTCTCTAGCCCCCTAAAAGTGACCGGCACCGCGCGCGTATTCGAGGCCACCGTGAACCTCCGGGTACTTGACAAAGATGGAAACAAGCTGGCTGAAACCCATACCATGGCCACCGCCGGTGCTCCTGAGCGGGGCCTGTTCGAAGCCACGATAGAGTTTCCCAAGCCGAGTTCAGCCCAGGGCTATGTAGAAGTTTTTTGGTACAGTCCCAAAGACGGTTCGGAACTGGACAAGGTAAGGGTGCCCGTGAAGTTCTGACTCGAAGTCAAGCACTAAGACACACCTGTCAACAGAGGAACCCCTGACACTTGAATGTTACTAGTAAACCAGATGGACCTCGCCTTGATTCCCCGAATTATTTGGCGGCCTGGGATAGCCGGGTCGCCCTTTTGTGCGTGTTTTGCTAATACAACAAACTGCATTCGGACTATACTCGAGTTATAATGGAGATTAGGGCTAACCAGTCCTGAGTAGAGCGGCGAAATTTTAGGTTTGACGAATGAGGTGTGCTCTCTGAGTGAAGAGTCTATTGTCCAGGCCTTGGATCTGGTTAAACGGTTTGGAAACTTGACTGCTGTGGCCGGAGTGTCGTTCTCCGTGCGCCGCGGGGAGTGCTTCGGGCTTCTCGGCCCTAACGGTGCCGGCAAAACTTCTATCGTTAAGATGATTTACGGGTTGTCCCCGATTACGTCGGGGCAACTTTGGGTTTCGGGCCTCGACGTCCATAAAAATGCTAGAGAAGTGCGGAAACGTATAGGTGTGGTTCCTCAAGAAGATGCCTTGGACCCAGAGCTCACGGTCATGGAAAACCTGCTGGTATACTCCTCCTATTTCCGCATTGCGCGGGAGGAAGCCCGCCACAGGGCAGCGGAGATCTTGGCTTTCCTCGAACTAGAAGACAAGAGCAACACCCCCGTTGAAAACCTTTCCGGCGGCATGAAAAGGCGGCTGACCATTGGGCGGGCACTGATAAACCGTCCGGAACTCCTCATCCTGGACGAACCTACTACTGGCCTTGACCCCTACGCCCGCCGCATCATTTGGCAGCGCCTCCGCCACCTGCAAGCCGAGGGTACTACGATACTGCTGACTACCCACTACCTGGAGGAAGCCAGCCAGTTGTGCGACCGGCTTTTGATATTGCACCGGGGACAGATAATCGAACAGGGCACTCCGGCCGAATTGATAGCGAGGCACGCGGCCCGGGAAGCTCTGGAGACCGAAATCGAACCTTCCTGTCACGCCAGCGTGGCTGCGGCCGGGGGAGAATTGGTTAAAGGCTGGCTGTCGATGGGAAGCAGGCTGGTTTTATTCACCGACCGGGGCAGAGAGCTTTCGCGCCAGCTCAGTAACGGAAATACTGAATGGTCTGGCAATCTCAGCTGGCAGCATCTGCGGCCGGCTAACCTGGAGGACGTTTTCCTCAAACTCACCGGGGTCAGACTTGAGGAGCCGGAGACGGAAGAAGACAGAGACGCAGATTAACGCAAACTCTGAATTCTAAATTCTAAATTCTAAATTCTTAATTCTACCCGAAAAGAGCGTTCTCATGCTCTAGTGCCGACACTTTTCAGGTATCGGTGAATCCGTGGCTGTTTGGAAGATAGAGGTGACAAAATGCCGACGGCTAACTTTTTTGCCAAGCTAACATCATTGCTAAAAGGATTCTGGTCGCTTCCCGACCTTTCGTATTACCATATTAAGGCCATATTCTATCGTCACCTCCTGGTCTTCAAAAAGACCTGGCTGTCGAACATCATGTTCAACTTCATAGAACCTGTGCTTTACTTGTGGGCGATGGGAATCGGGCTTGGAACCTACGTAGCCTTAGAAAACGGCATCCCTTATATCCAGTTCATAGGGCCGGCCCTCACCGCATCATCGGCCATGTTCGCCACCTGTTATGAAGCCACTTACGGCAGCTTCACCCGCATGGGTCCTCAGAAAGTATTTCACAGCATGGCAGCCACGCCTGCCAGCGTGGAAGATGTAGTCATGGGGGAAATCGTGTACGGTGTTTTCAAAGGGACGCTGTACGGCCTGGTGTTCCTGCTGGTAGTAGCTTTGTTCGGCCTGGTAAAATCTCCCTGGGTTCTCCTGGTGCCATTGCCGTTAATCCTGATGACGGGAGTGTTTGCCAATCTCTCTCTGGTATGGACCAGCCTGGCTCCTAACTACGACTCTTACAACTATTTCTTCACTCTCGTCATTTCCCCCATGTTCTTGGTCTGTGGGGTGTTTTTCCCTCTAGAGAGCTTGCCCCCCGTATTCCGTACCCTGGCCTGGTTCGCCCCGCTCTATCACGCGGTCGAAGTAGTGAGGCCCCTGGTACTGGGATCCCTCAAGCCGTCATGCTGGCATCATCTCGCCTGGCTCTTTTGTTGCTTTATTCTGACTCTGCGTTTTCCCCTGATCATGCTTAAAAACCGGCTCGTAAACTAGGAAATAGACTGGTTTGTCCGAGCTGAACGAATTCACCAACCCGGCCTGACCACCTTGTTCAGACTGTTGCAAAGCCGCAACAATCTGGCCTTAACGTTGCAATGCTACACCATCCTTGCTATCTTGCCGCCTCCACCGCAATACGTGGGGTGTACTGACCCCATATCCTGCTCGAAGTCAGCCGCTGTCCCTACCGTCCCCATATTGATTCCTTTGACGGGTACAATCGCAACGCTAGTTAACACGGGAACTAACTAAGTCATACAGAAGATTTCTTAATGCCACTGCTCAAGGCAATTCTTGGCCTGTGTATCGGTTGGCACATATCGTGCATTAATACTTCGCTAGCACCAGCTGTCGGGTAAGGTATAATGAAAATAGACTCCCAGGAATGCGAAAGGAATGAGGCGAGTGAAAGAACAGATAATCAGTATCAAGAATCAGTTGTTAGGAGCCGGATATATATGCGACGACAAGACCGCTACTGTAGTGTACCTGGCAGAATCCCTAAAGAAGCCCTTGCTCATTGAGGGGCCAGCCGGGGTAGGCAAGACAGGCCTGGCTCAAGCGGTCAGTAAGATGAAGAACCTACCTTTGATCAGGCTCCAGTGTTACGAAGGCATCGATGAGGCTAAAGCACTGTACGAGTGGAACTACAAGCGCCAGCTACTTCACATACAGGCGGTGGTTCACCAGGAAGTTGACACTCATGAAGTCGAGCAGGATATTTTTTCCGAAACCTACCTGCTCCGCCGGCCTCTGCTGCAGGCCATAAGCTCGGAGCAGCCTTGCGTTCTTCTCATCGACGAGATAGATAAAGTCGATTTCGAGTTCGAAGCCATGCTGCTGGAACTCCTTTCCGAGTTCCAGATAACCATTCCGGAACTCGGTACGATTCGAGCTACTAATATTCCTTACGTCTTTCTAACCTCCAACGCCACCCGGGAGCTTTCTGAAGCTCTCAAGCGGCGCTGTCTCTATTTGTACCTGGATTTCCCCAGTGCAGAACTGGAAGAACGCATCTTGAAGCTGAAAGTCCCCGGTATATCCGACATGCTCGCTGCCAAGGTGGCTTCTGTCGTTCACCACATCCGCCAAGTGGATCTCAAGAAGCTACCGAGTATCGCCGAGAGCATCGACTGGGCCGCTGCCCTTTTAGAACTGGGAGTCGATGATCTGGATCCGGACGTGGCTCTAGAAACCCTAAATGTCATCATTAAGCACCGCGAGGACCTGGAAAAACTGGAGCGGATGGTGCGCTCGCGCAAAGACCTTACTTTCAGACAGACACCGCTGTCAGTTACTGGAAGATAAAGGCAGGGAATAACATGAGTTTCTTGGGAGCACTGCAATCATTTTTTGACGATCTCCGCCGTGAGGGTGTTCCGGTCACACCCGGGCAGGCCCAGGACTGTGTTGAAGCCCTGCTCCTGGTGGACTGGGAAGAGGAGAGCTTCTTCTACACTGCATTGTACAGCACCCTGGTAAAAGACCACGGACACCTTTCCGCCTTTAACTCTGTTTACGAGCGTCACTTCCGTGGCAGCAAGGGGAGATCCCTTAAAGCCCGAAAGCCCTGGGGAACCCCCGACGAAGGCAGGTCTCAGGAAGTGTCCACTGCGGTTTACGCAGCCGACGCGCTCCCCGTGCAAGGTATGCAGGCCCTGCGAGGCGGCCTCTCCCAGGAAAGGCGCTCTCCCTTAGACCAGCCTCTGGGCAAAGCCAACCTTCAAGACATACACAAAATCGAAGCGCTTTTCCCGGTTGTCGCCAAGCGGCTGGCAGCCCGCCTGAAAAAGAAGAACAAACAAGACCTTCGCTATGCCGTTAACTACCGTCAGACCCTGCGCAAAAGCATGGGGACCGGCGGGGTTCTCTTGGACATCATAACCATGAAGAAACAGCGGGAAAAACCGGTTATCGTCGCCATCTGCGATGTTTCCGGCTCAGTTATGAACTTCAGCTGCTTCGCTCTTGCTTTGCTGGCTTCCATGCAGAGATTCTTCCGGGAATTCCGATCTTTCGCCTTTATCGAAGATATGGCCGAGGTAACGGCTCTTTTGGCCTCGGGTGACCCTCTGGAACTGCGCAACAAAGTATTGAAAAGACACCGCACCATTCTAGGGGCCAGAGGGTACACGAACTACGGTGCCAGCCTCAAGAGGTTTGTACAGCAGCACGGCCAGGTGCTTTCCCACAAAACCACGGTTCTTATCTTCGGCGATGCGCGAAACAACTGGTTCGCCGACGAGACCTGGGCCTTGGCCGAGATCAAAGAAAAAGCCAGAAAAGTCTACTGGTTCAACCCCGAGCCCAAGCGGATGTGGGGCAGAGGCGACAGCCGCATGCTGGAATACGCACCTCACTGCGACCGGGTCTTCTCCTGCCCGAGCCTCTCAGAACTGGAGAAAGCCTTGGAATGCCTGTAGCTATGACCCCCGGGCTGCTTGGCCCAGGTGGCCCCGTACGTCGCGGTGCAGGTGGCAAAGAAATATCTCGCAACCGTCACCTGCATTACCGGGACCGACGAATTGGTCTACGAGGTAATTAGAACTTACTAGCAGGAAAATGACTATCTTCGACCAAATATGCGGAACCAAAGATTCTTTTCCCCGGTCAAACAACTATGGCAAAGCCCAGACTGGGAATCATTTCCCTGCGATTTTTAAGTCGGAATTAGAATATGGTTGGATATCCACCCCACCACGAAATCAAGTATGTTAACCAGATAGCCCTCTGGGTCTTCGTCCACAGCTCTAAGGTTAATGTTGCTCACTTCCTTTATAAAATCGTCGTGTTCTACCTTGTGAGAAAGAAATCGAGGATACCTTGTTTCCTGCATGTACTGTTCTTCAGCCCGGAAGTGATAAACGGCATATTCTTGCAATTCTTCGATGACATTGACAACCTTATCGTACTTGTCGACCAGGAACGGGTCTCTTAATGTTCTGAACGCCTCATCCGCAATTTGAAACAACTTCTGATGCTGCTCGTCGATATGGGGAATGCCCAGCTCGTACTTGCTGTCCCACTTTATCACAGTTCTCCACCTCCACTTAATAGTAATATCTTAAATAATAATACAATATTATCGGATTACGCTCTTTGTCGGTGCATTAAACTTCACACTCTGCCCAGGATATCATTCCAATCAAACCCATTCGGGTAAATCCATTCCGGATCACCTGTCCCAAGCAACTCTTCGACCACCTTCTTGGCCCTGGGTAATATTTTAACCGCGGCTCTTACTATTTCGACATCAAATTGGCAACCACTTTCTTTCAACAGATACTCTGTTGCCTCTGCCACTGTCCACGCTCCGCGGTATGAACGCTTAGATGTCAAAGCATCGAAAACATCAGCCACCGCAGTGATTCTGCCAAAGAGTGGAATCTCTTCCCCTCGCAAACCCTTGTGATAACCCATGCCATCAAACCTTTCATGATGGGCTGCCGCCGATGCCGCCAAGCCCTTTAAAAATCTAGAGCTCTGCAGAACCTCCTCCGTCATCAAAGGATGTTTTTTCATTATTTGCCATTCCCGGGCAGTCAAGGGCCCTTTTTTTCCGATCACCCGTCCTGGCACCCCAACCTTTCCTGCATCATGTAGAAATGCAACTAAAGCCAAATCCTGTAAAAGGCCATGGTGAACGATACCGTATTGTCGGGCTACCGCGAGCGCATAAACCGCAACCCTCAATGAATGACCCAAAGTATACCGGTCCTTAAAGTCTATCACCTCGGCCATTACTAAAGAAATTCTATTGAGCAACTCACTATCTCCCTGAGCATCCTCGTCATCATTCACTCCTGGATTTAACAAACGAGACATACGCTCATTTTCTTGTTCCAGCCGTTCCATATTTATCAGAACCTGGTTGTTAATGTCAATCAGAAATTAGGCCACATGCTGGTCAGGTTTTAGGCCACCCGGGTAAAAAAATTAATCAGGTATTGTCTGCCTGGCAAGAGCCTGTTTAAACCGATAACTCTCGCCATTGATGTTCAAAATGTGGGCCTTGTGAGTTAGCCTGTCCAGCAATGCCGCCGTCATTTGCTCGTCTAAAAACACCTCCGTCCATTTTGGGAATTCAAGATTGGTGGTAATAATCAAGCTACCCCGTTCATGTTTGGATGAGCAGAACTGAAACAGCAGTTCAGCACCGGTCTTGCTGAATGGTACATAGCCAAGCTCGTCAATGACTACCAGATGGTATGCCGAGTACTGTTTTTCCAGCCGGTTTAGCCTGTATTCCTGCTGGGCCGCTATTAACTCGTTTATCAAGCCGGCAGCAGTGTAGAACTTAACTTTGAACCCCTTCCGGCAAGCTTCATAGGCCAGTGCCGTGGCGATATGTGTTTTCCCTACACCCGAATTCCCCACCAGGATTACATTCTCAAGGTTTTTTATGTATTCGCAGTCTGCCAGTTTCAAGACCTTTTGTTTGTTCAGAGATGGCACAGCTTTGAAATCAAAGCTGTTCAGGGTCTTTATCACTGGAAAGGCTGCCTGGCGGATTCCGCGCTGTATCCGGTTGCTCTCCCGCTGAGTTATCTCCTGTTCCAAAACTCCCAACAGGTACTCCTCATAACTCAGATTGTTGTCTTCGGCTTCCCGGGCCATGGCCTGATAGACCCTGGCCGCCTGCGGCATTTTTAGTTTCTTCAGGTAGGTTTCAAGCAGCATGCTTCTGGCGGTGCTCATAATTGATCACCTCCGTTATGCATAAGTGCTGCATACTTGCCAAGATCCGGAGCAGATACCTGCACCAGGGGAATGTTGACCATTTTCTCTGGTTTCAAATGCGAAACCCTGAGTGTATCCGTGCCGAGCTGCATGAGTATGTTAAGAACCCCATCATAGTTGTACACGTTGTATGCCAGGGCAAGTTCAATAGCATCGGTAATCAGGGTGCTGGGATAGTCCCGGTGAAGCATCAGTATCTTTACAAAATCGCGGTTGCCCCTGGGATTTCTGGCTGCCAGGCATCTCCGGTATTGCTCATATACCGGTGGGAGAGCCTCAGGCCGGTAAACCCTGGTATTGCCAAGAGCTCTTGATTTCATCAGCAATAGCTCCAGATAGTGATCGAGAACCAGGCTCTCCTGGTGGCGTCCATGTATCCTTTTGTGGACCGCTATTGTGTTTTGCTCAAAAACTATTTCAATTTGGTCAACAGTTGCCCTGATCAGGACTTTTTCGCCGACATACTTGACCGGTACCGAGTATCGATTTGTTTCAAACTGAACCATTGAATAGCTGTTTACCCGGGCTTCGCTGTATCTGGTACAGTTGAAGGGTGATTCCGGCAGTTGCCTCAATGCCTTCTTTTCAGCTTCCCATTTAGGGTTTTTGTTGAGCAGTTCTACACACTTTTCATGCAGGTACAGGTTCAGTTCTTCAAAGGAACTAACGTCCGGATAGGGAACGAAGAACTTCCTGATCACCTCTTTACCGGCGTTCTCAACCCCGCCTTTCTCATTGCCTTTTCCCGGCCTGCAAAAGTTGGCCTGGTAAAGGTAGTGGGTTCTCAGTGCTATGAATTGCTCTTGTTCTTCACGCCGGCTGCCCTCCATTATCCGTTTTACCGCCGTTTTGAGGTTGTCATAGACGATCTCGGTAGGCACTCCGCCCATGAATTCAAAGCAGCGCCGGTGGCCATCAAAGAATGCTTCCTGCTTCTCAAATGGATAGGCCTGGACGTAAAAACCACCGGAAGCCCCCAATTTCATTACAAACAGATAGGCGATTGTCTCTTTGCCATTCAGAAAGAATCGGGCTTCTGTCCAATCCACTTCAGCATGTGAACCCAGCGCAAACTCCAATGGTAGAAATCCCTCTTTGGGTTTTTGCTTCACCTTCCTAAGATAGTCTGTTACTGTGCTGTAGCCGCCGCGATAATCGTATTCGTCGCGCAGCCGTTCGTAAATTCTTCTGCCGGTATGGCGCTGTTTTCTATGCCTTTTCTGATCTGTTTCTAAGATTTCGTCAATAACCGGTATGTAAGGCCCGAGAACCGGATGCTCCCTGGGTTTATTCAAGTTGTACCGCGGAGGCTCAGTATTCTCTGAATTCAGGTATTTGGCGATTGTATCGCGGTGATGCCCTGTTCTCCTGCTAATTTCCCTGATGCTTAGCCCTTCCAAATAATACATTTTCCTGATATGCTCTAATTGTGCCATCTTAATCATGTCCTTTCCTCCCGTATGTTATGTTTGTTGTGCCAACATAATCATACAGGAAAGTCAGATTAAGGTGGCCTAATTTTTCCCCAGCATCTGGCCTGTTTTTAGACTAGCATTAACAGAGATAAAAGAGGAATTGAAGACCCTTAACAAACCCAGGAAGTTGTTCTTTGTTAAGACTAGTAAAGACTCGCTAGCCGCGAGATTTGCAAGAATTGGTGAGTGTCCGGCATGTGATGTCGCCAAGAGGTCTCAAGCTTTCAACCTCAAATTACTGGTTTCTAATCTCGACAACGAGGATTTTAGGAACAGATATAAAGATTCCGAAGGCCTTTGTTTCCCGCATTTTGTCATGGCCTTGGAGCTTGCAGCCGACAACAGATGTTTGGCGATTTTGGTAGACGACCAGGTTTCGCGGTTGGAAAAGTTGATTACCAACTTGACT
Source organism: Syntrophothermus sp. (assembly GCF_013314835.1). NCBI lineage: Bacteria > Bacillati > Bacillota > Clostridia > Eubacteriales > Syntrophomonadaceae > Syntrophothermus > Syntrophothermus sp. The sequence goes on along the minus strand of NZ_JABUEX010000027.1, from coordinate 7,851 downwards.
ACATACATAGACAAACACGACTACCGGAATAACGAGCCATATACGGCTGATGAAGAAAGAGCGGTTGCAGCCGCAATACGCATGGCGGTCGGAACCGCACCTTTACTCAGCTAAAATGTTTTATTTTACAACCAAAACAGAGCATTTCGCATGCTGGAGAACCTTCGCGGACACGCTTCCCATCAAGAATTCCTTGATGCCAGACACGCCCTGATGGCCCATGATAATGAGATCGTACCCTCCCTGTTCGGCATACTTGATAATGGTTTCGGCCGGATGTCCGTTTAGTATTTTGGTTGTCATTGATACTCCTTGTCTCTCAGCATTTTTAACCACATTATTGAGAATTTTAGAATAAAGCCTATAACCTTCCTGTTTAACCTCTTCAACTTCCCCTACCGTAGCCGCATAATCCGGAAGGTCAACTACAGAAATGGCGGTGATCTCCATCCCCGTCATACTAGCTAACGCTATTGCTTCGTCACATGCCTTCTCCGCATTTCTTGAAGCGTCGACTGCTAACAGAACTCTCCTAAACATCGTTTCCCTCCTTTACTCCTCATTCTCTTCCACCACGTATTGGTCGCCGTTACTAATCAAATGATCAGGTTCGAACCACTTTTGAGCTACAAATGTCGGAATAACAGCGCTTAAAATGACGGTCGTCACCAAGAGCGAGAACTGAGTCACGTTTATATACCCGGCATTTAATCCGAACAGAGACGAGATGGTGCCGAAGGTCAGGCCGGTGCTCATCAACAAAGTAGTGAACATGGCGTCTTTTGTCATGTACCTCCTGGCCAAAGGATACACACCACCGAATTTGGGTACGAATTTAACGACAAAGAGCGTGACAACCAGTCCCAGGTGGGTAGATATTTCTCGAAGAGATACGTTCATTCCTGCTCTTATGAAGAAAAACGGAGTCAACATGGCAAAGGATACAATACGTAATCTGTGCTGCACCTGCCGATGCTTGGCGAAGATTTTCGAAACAACCAATCCCAGTATAAAGGCGGGTAGCACAGCGTGGCTTGCACCTAACTCGGCAACGTAGATGAGGGCGAACAGCAGCAAAAGGATAAGCTTTATCTCCGGTTCAATAACCTTGTCGCCATAGCGCTGGAACACCCAGGAGAGGATTCGTGGAGCCAGGATTAATACTATGACGGACACGGTTATATAAATTAATATTGTCCACCTAACCTGAGCAAATAACGTACTTAAAGCTATGGCTGTCCCAAGATCGGTTACAAAACACGACGCCATAAGTATCTTGCCGGTTTCCGAATCGGTTAGTCCGGTTTCCACTAGAACAGAATAAACAACAGCAAGAGAGGTGGTTGAAAGTGCTACCCCCGCAATTTCCGAAGCTTGGATGCTCCATCCGGCTATATAATAGCAGTAAGTAAAGGCGGCAAAAAATGGCGCCAACATAGAAAAGCTCCCTATGAGAAGACTTTCTTTTAGTTTGGATTTCATAAGATCAACGTCCACTTCCGCCCCGGCCAGGAAAGTAAGGACTATTGAGCCGGTGGTGGCTAAGAAGTTTATCCACGAAGTAGTGTGAAGGCCAAGGAAGTTTCCTCCAACAACCCCCATCAGAATCTCGAGAATGGTAACAGAAATGGCAGTCTCGATGGAAATCAGGCTGGCCAAAAAGGCAAGGGCTATCATTACTACTGCGATTAATGAATCAGACACAGGTATCCCTCCTTGAAGAAGATTTTACTGGGAGCGAAAAGATATGGTGCTGGAAGTGGAGAGGCATGGATTCGCGCAATAAGCCGCAAAAAAGCTCCTACCCCCAGCATTTGAAAGTAGGAGCTATTAGCCTTGTGCATTTCCGCCACTGTGCGAGGTGAGCTCCATCACCTGGATATAATGTTTGCCGGACGTAATTTTACTATGGCGGGATCACTTATGTCAATATGTTGTACCAGTTCAGGCCTGCGATCCCCTTGCCCTGTGTCTCGTCCCGCTCCTTCAAGCTGACCCTTCAGACGATTATACCGTTGACTCCTCGGTCATTGATACAAGTGGAGGAATTATAGGCAATGTACTCTACTGGAAACCTCTTGAGTGCGTCAACGGTTAACGAGGCGGGAGAAGATTACATTGTTTAGCAAGTCTAGTATTCACGCTCTTGATACTTATCAGCATCTGCCAGTCCCGCTCCTAATAGAAAAGCAGCTATAATGTCCAGGTTTAATCCTGCTGCCTGAGATAAGCCGATAGCCGCGCTGCCAAAATACCCGTTATTGCTGACCACCTTTACTGATAGCGCCGTCGGTATCAGTTCGTGATAGTGTTCGATATATAGTATATCCACGCCACGAACCTTTGCCTGAAATCGGGGTGCAAGCCTTTCTAACGCACAAGTCAATTCAGAAATCAGGGCTTGAAATGCCTTCTCTCTCGACATTGTATTTACTCCCTCCCCACCATGAATAAACCAAGCAATACCTGCCTTCCCTAACTAGTCTTTGACGAAGTGGCTCCAAATCATAAGAGAAGTCAAACGAAAATCATGTCCGCGCCGTGAAGAGCAGCATGTTCAACCGCGTTGAAGGCGTCCGAGCTGATTACCTGGCTGATCAACACCACTTCCGCTACCGAGGCCTGCTCGACCAGTCTTGCCAAGAGTTGGTCGGCCTCCGCCGCTTGGTCGTCCCCTTCCACCAATACCACCGCAATTATGGTAGCATTCTTCTTGCGAGCATAGACTAGTGCCTTACCCCAGTTATTCAAGCGATTGCTGCCTGCGTGGATTACCACTAATACCTTCACAACTGCTCTCCTCGCATCCGGGCCCTTATAAAAGAAAAAGCCCTATCTTAGTAAATTAAGATAGGAGCTATTAGCTCTTGCTGCATTTTCGCCGCCAGGCGGGGTGAGCTCCATCACCCGATAAAAGGATTTAGTTGGCGCCGCTTCTTCATTAGAAAATTATAAACCCCATCGCCGAGTAAGTAAAGGCATTCTGTGCATTGGAACACAAAGCACCCTATGCCACTATCGTTAAGCCATAAGGCATCTTCAGCTCGCTTCCGTTCCCATCTTAAGCCGTTAGTCGTCTTTTAACTTTTAGGAACAACGGAATCGATGCTAATTGCATCACAACGGAAAATACGACCAGGAACATCAGAGAAACATCGTACAGGTACCCCATCAAAGCACTGCCAAGAAACCAACAAACTCCATAGCCCGTGTTGAATATTCCATAGGCGGTGCCTCTTTTATCTATCGGTACCATCTCGGCAATTGACGCCCGCATAATCGACTCTTGGGCCCCCATGCCTATCCCCCACAGCACCATCCCCGCCACAGCATAGGGAAGTCCTCCGAAAAAAACTAATGGGGCGAACCATGCCGTCAGCAATGAACCCAAAGCCAATGCCGCTATCCCAATGCGATCGAACAGTCTGCCGAAGGCCAGGGCGGCCAGGGCATCCACCCCCATGGCCAACGCATATAAAGTCGGGAGCCATTGGTCGGGTGCAATATCTACCTTCTTGAAGTGGAAAGCGATAAGCGGAAAATCAGCGTAACCAAAGGCGATCAGAGCCACTGCGCCCAAATACAGCCAAAACACCTGGGCAAAGCCCTTGGTGTTGAGTTTCGGGTAACCAACCTCTAGGTCCCTGGGATTGGGATAAAAATAACGGGCAGTCAGCAGCACGGTTATTGCCAGCAGAGCCGGTACCACAAGGATACCGAAGCTAGTTTCATAGCCCCCTTTAAGATATAAAACGGCAGCCACGATAACAGGTCCTAGCATAGCCCCGACCTGGTCCATGGCCTCGTGTAAACCGAACCCCCAACCGCTGCCTACAGCCCTGGTGGCGTGAGAAAGCATGGCATCCCGAGCCGGGGTTCGAATGGCTTTGCCTATTCGCTCGAGAATCATTAAGGCAGCCGCCAGGTCCCAGCGTCCGACCAACGCCAGAAGCGGAACCGCAAAAAGATTAAGCATATAACCTATTATAGTAAGCATCCAGTACTGACGGGTCTTATCGCTTATGTACCCGGAAACCAAGCGCAATCCGTACCCGATGAATTCTCCAACTCCAGCCACCAAGCCAACGACAGTAGCGCTGGCTCCAAGAACCGCCAGGTACTGCCCGGTTATGCTCCTGGCACCTTCGTAGGTCATATCGGCAAAAAGACTGACGAGGCCAATAAGAACAACGAACTTGATTGCCGACTGTTTCGTCCGCAAGCCCTCGGCTTGCTGTGCCGCTTTGTCCATTTTCATCTCGTCCTTTCGCATAGATTAAGCCCTTGCTTTCAAAATCAATTGTAAATCTACTAACTCCTACATTTCAACAACAGGAGCTCGCGAAGTTACGACCAGCTCTTGTTGTCGGCGTCGAGAACCACCGAGCATGAGCGAACACAGTGTCGCTAAAAGGCACATCACGGTAGAAACGATGAAACAGTCGCATATAGCTTGAACCATAGAAAGCTTTACCACTTGCTGCAGGATGAGGCTCGCACCCAGGCCCTGAGCCGCAGCAGGAGACAACCCCAGGCCGGCAGCCAGGTGAGTAACACCAGCCATTAAAGCCGCTCCTTCATCGCCTTTGAAGTTGAGGTTTTGCGCGAGGTTATGGTAATGAAAGACCTGCCGGTGCTGCATGATGGTGGTAAACATCGCTATGCCAAAGGCGGCTGCGACCTGACGTACCACGTTGCTGAGAGCTGAAGCCCTACCTACTAAGGCTGGCGGAACGGTATTCATCCCCGCCGTGTTTACCGGCATGAAAGAAAATCCCATCCCCAATCCTCGCAAAACCAGCCACCCAATCATAACCGAAAAAGGAGTCAAAGCATTGAAACCACTCATCATGTAGGTGGTAAAAGTCACTATGGCCATTCCCACCACGACGATTCCCCGAGCCCCGTACCTATCAAAAATCTGTCCGCTGATGGGCATTACTAGCCCCGAGGCCAAAGCAGCGGGAAACATAATCAACCCTGTCTGCATAGCACTCTGACCCAAAACATTCTGCAAGAACATGGGAAAAAGAAAAACTACCCCAAACATACCGATAGAAATAATTGAACCGATTACTACGGACAAGGTGAAGGTGAAGTTGCGAAAGAGCCTCAGGTCCAGCACAGGCTCCGGATGCCTCAGTTCGTTAACGACCAAGACGGTTAAACTGGTAAAAGCGACTGCGAGCAGACTGACGATATAAGGAGACCCCCATCCGTGTTCATTGCCCTGGCTCAAAGCTAACAACAAACAGAGAAAGCCTACTGTGGATGTAACTATCCCCACAAAATCGAAGTTCTTCCCTGTGATCTTTTGAGTTTCCCTGAGAATAAGGGCAGCTAAGAACAGGTTTAAGATGCCAACCGGTAAATTGATGTAGAATATCAGACGCCAGCTGGCGTAATCGACTAAATATCCTCCCAAGGTCGGCCCGATAGCCGGGGCAGCCATAGTCGATATCCCCCATACCCCCAGGACCGTACCCATGCGTGAACGCGGATAGTTCTGGTATATGATAGCCATTCCCAGAGGCTGCATGATGCCGCCCCCAACCGCTTGAATAACCCGGGCTACTACCATGCTGGCCAGACTCCACGAAGCCCCGCATAGGGCAGAACCAAGGGTGAACATCCCCAGAGCGAAAAGGTACATTCGCTTGTACCCATACCTGTCACCGAGGTAACCGGTCATAGGCATGACAACGCCCAGGGCAAGCATGTAGGCCGTAGCTACCCATTGGATCTGATTGGCCGGAACCCCAAAAACCGCCATCATCTTGGGCAGGCTGACGTTGACTATGGTACCGTCCAGAATCGCCATGAAAGTTCCAATAATGATTACAACCGCTATCGACCAGTTGATTTTGTCAGCTCCATCTTTTTCTATAGTGGTCACCGAACCTGCCCCCTTAAACGGTTATGACTTGGAGGTGCGTATTTTCACCTGGGCCGACAACCCCGGTTTCAATTCCACTCCTTTTCCCTCAACCGCGATCTTGACCGGCACCCGTTGGGTAACCTTGGTATAATTACCCGAAGTGTTCTCAGTCGGTATCAGGGCAAACGTGGACTGAGTGGCTCCTCCTATCTCGACAACTTTCCCACTAAATACGCGGCCGGGATAAGCATCCAACCTGACCTCAACTTTCTGGCCGACCTTAATCCTCCCTACCTTGTTTTCGTCTATGTTAGCCGCGACCCACGTAGAGGACAAATCGCACACTGTAACCAGCGTCTGTCCCGCAGAAACAGTTTCCCCAACCTCAACCGAAGTCTTCAGAACGGTTCCGCTGACCGGAGACTTGATTATGGTGTTCTCATAGTTCAGGCGAGCCAAGCGGTAGGCCGCTTCGGCCTGTTTTATCTGGGCCAATCCAGCAGGAACCCCGGACTTTTTCGCCGCCTCCCACTTAGACGAAGCATCCTCCACTGCCGCCTGTGCGGCCTTGGCATTAGCTTCGGCCGCTTCCAGCGCGGTTTTGCAGGTGGCATAGCGGGATTCGGCTGCCAGTAAGCTCTCTTTAGCAACTGCTCCGGCCGCAAACAGGCTTTGATTCTGTTCGAGCGAACGCTTGGCATCTTCTAGGGCGATGCGGGCCGATTCCACCTGCGCCTGAGCAGCAACCTGTGCTTCTTGGGCCCTTTCAACCGCAGCCGCCAGGGACTTGAGGTCCTCCGGTAAACGTTCATAGTTGGCTCGCGCCAATTCCAGGCTGGCTGCGGCCTGGTCCATCGCTGTTTTGTATTGATCGTTATCTAGCTCGGCTATCACCTGTCCCGCTTTTACGTATTCGCCCTCTCTGACCAATAGTTTTTCCAGGCGTCCGGAAGCCTTGGGACTCACATCTACGATATTCCCGGCTACCTTCGCGTTGTCAGTGCTGACGTAAGTCTTCATTTCATGCCACCAGAATGCACCTGCGGTAATCCCCCCCAGCACCACCACCAATGCCACCAACCAGCTTAGTTTTTGCTTGAACCTGCTGTTGTTAGTTTCGGCTACAGGACCCCCTTCATGGTTAACCATTATCATTCTCCCCTCGACGCTTAATGATGCCATTTAGTAACACTTGTTTAATAAGGCCAATGTCGCTAGCCGTTGGTTTTTGCTGCTTACGCTCGAATCCCTCTACTACAAATCCTTTCACCACGCTTTCCACGGCCCGAGCCAGCCTATAGCTTTCGGCTGAAACAAAAACCCCAGAATCAATACCCCTTTCCAACACCTTGGCTGTCAACTGGGTTTTTGCTTCATACCGTTTCTTAACGTCTTCAAAGTACTGACTGGTCAACAGCCCATCCAGATTCCTCCTCAGCAAAGAGAGAAACAGCCGACCATAGGTCGCGTGAAACTCGTACTGCAATTCGATTAGTCTGTCTAACGCCACATGAAGATCCGGCTCGTGCAAGCACTCTACCTCAATGCGCTGGCATAACTCCGAAATACCCCGCTGGATGACATAGGCTACTATCTCTTCTTTGCTTTCGAAATACTGGTAAAGAGTGCCTTTCCCAAACTCAGCTGCCCGCGCGATATCCTCCACCGTAACCGTTTCGAACGAACGGTCGGCAAAAAGCCGGTAAGCGACCTCAGCGATGAATCGTTTTCTGAATTCCTTTTCCGCGTCTTTCCTGCTGGTCATTCTTCAATCCCCGACCCGAGAGTTTTAGTTCTGACTGGTTAGTTCTCTAGTACAATATAGTCAACGGACTGAACGATGTCAATCGAGTAGGAGGGGGCGGCTAACCCCCGTCCTCTCACACCACCGTACGTACCGTTCGGTATACGGCGGTTCATGAAACACTACAGAGTTTCCGATATGTCTCATACAAGCTGATTAGTCCTTGGTT